>CAZJJM010000011.1:0-14024 GCA_964546355.1 uncultured Candidatus Saccharibacteria bacterium
CGTAGCTCAGTCGGTAGAGCAGCTCCCTTTTAAGGAGATGGTCGAAGGTTCGATTCCTTCCGAGCGCACAATGAAAAAACACTCTTCATGGAGTGTTTTTTCAATTCTAAAAATTCATTTTAAGTGTATTTCTTGATAACCTTTTCAAATTCTTCCAAAGAAGATACAAAATGAAGCCACTCGTATTCCTTAGGATTTTTCACTGAAGTACACAGTGTTTTCATCTTTTCTTCAATGAGATGTTTCCAGTCTGTTCCGTTTTTAGTTTGGAAAAATATAAGGGGTGTCATTTTCTTCTCATAACCACCAAACTTATTCATTCCATCTCTTACTATATTTTCATGAAAAACTATTGTTTCTTCTAATTCTGTACCATCCCCACCAAGTGGACAGATCACAGCAATGTCACCCGAAGTAACTATTTTTAAACGATCAAATATATCTTCTGAAATATCTGTGAACGACGCCTCAGATACTCTACCCCATAGTCCATCGTGTTGTTTCTGTGGAACTCCAATGTTCAGAAATGGAGAAAGATTATGTTCAGCAATATATTGATTTGCAGTATCACTTGTTGCCGACATTGCTCCTCCGCCATACCCACCATGAATAATTCCATAACCATTTTCAAGTAATATTTTTGTTAATTCCTCAATCATCTTATATTCTTCAGTTTCAGCATCTATGGTTGATTTACCAAGCACTGATGCAAAATATTTTGCTTTTGATTCTTTTTTTATTTTTTCTATAGTCATAAGTTATATTGCTATTGGAAAATTAATCTTTTCCCCATGTTTATAATTAATAAATTCTGTATCTTCAAAATTCCAATCAAAAATGTTACTAAATTTATTAGTGGAAACGATGCTGTATGGTAAGGCGTTTGCTAATAAAAGTTTTTTTGCTCCTTCTGTGTGATTTTCATATAATTCAACTTGACCAAACATACCGATTACCTTTCCTGCTTTATATCCCGTTTCAAGACACAAAAGATGAAGCAATAAAGCATGTTGAGCAAAATCATTGGGTAAACCCAAACAAACATCGGCACTCCGTTGATAAAAAATCATTGTGAGTTCATCACCGTATTTAAGAATCTGAAAAGCAAATGAGCATGGTGGGACAGCTTGTTGATCTAAATCTTTTGGATTCCATTGTGACACAATAAGTCTTTTACTTTCAGGATCTTCCTTTATTGTTTTGATTAAATACATGATTTGATCTATACCCTGACCAGAATAATTTCCAATTCCTTTGTAGTCCGCACCAAAATTTCTCCATTCAAATCCATATGTAGGCCCAAGATCATTTTGATCTTTACTCTTTGGATTCTGCCAATAATCCCAAAAATGACACCCGTGATCAATAAGCCATTTCTTATCTGTGTAACCCTTAAGATAGAATTCGGTTTCTACTCTTATACTTTTTTGTGGCATTTTTCGAAGAGTAGACAAAGGGAAACCAAGTTTCATATCATGTTCTATTGTTTTGCCCAAAAGACTGTACGCGGCAATCCCTGAGCGCGTAGGACGTAAGTAACCTTCATTGAGACATTCTTTTATTATTTCTTTATATTGAGTATCAAAGTTTTTCATATAGGTTTTTTAACTTGCATTACTAATGTAAACGGGATCATTCTTGATTTATTTATTGAGTATGTATTTGAAAAAATATGTTTCTTTTCTTTGTCGTTATTTGTACTAATTTCATGGAATTCTGTTACTTCAAACCCAACTTTTCTCAGGATCTGGAACCATGTACTTGGTTTAGCTTGAAATGACTGAATGTTATAGCCTGTTTGATTCCAGTTGTATCTAACCGTTGGTTTATCTTGATTATATGAATTTTGAAAAATTATTTTTCCATTTTGCTCATCAACAACTCGAACCAAATAATGATCCCAACTGAAAGTAAACCTTCCTCCTGGTTTAAGAACTCTGAAAATCTCTTTTAAAGTCTTTTCGATGTTTTCTGACCAACCGATTCCATAAATGCTAAATGCTTCATCAAATGTGTTTTCTGAATAAGAAAGTTTTTTTGACATATCAGCAATTTGAAAAGAAAATTCTTTACTACTGTATTTTTTATTTGCTTCACTAATAGCATTTTGAGAAATATCAATACCAATATATGTTTTCGGGGATTTTTTGATAATAAATGGTACTGATTCACCTATACCGCAACCGATCTCTAGTACTGATTTACCTGTGATTGTTAGCAAATTTGAAGTGAGATCTGATCCAGAAGAGTGGATTCCCCATGCAGGAAGAAACGTGCCACCAGAATGATATTCACCTTCGTAAAGTGAGTTCCAAGCTTTAGTATTATTGGTTTTGACCTTATTTTTCATGTCTATAGTTTACAATATTATTTAAATATTGTACTATTTTTTAGACATATATTATATTATTAACATTTCTAGCTTTATTTATAAAGATTATGATATACTAAATGTGTGTCTGTTTTTCAGACATATTAAAATTATATGAACAAAATTACAGTTTTACTTCAAAAATATGGCTTTGATGAGCGTCATTCTAAAGTTTATATCCATTTATTATCTACCCTTGAAAATACCGTTCTCGGAGTAGCAAAAGCTACCAATATTCCCAGAACAACGGTATATACGATTCTTAGTGAATTGAAAGATCAAAACCTTGTTTCTTCTTTCAGAAAAAATAAAGTTCAGTTTTGGACACCAGAAAGTATAAACCAGCTCAAAGTTAATATTGAACAGAAAAAAGAAGTGGTTGAATCTCTTCTTCCTCTATTAAAAGAATTAACGAGTAGAGCTCATAATAATGATTCGTCAATTCGATTGTTTACGGGAAAAGAAGGTTTGAAGATTGTTTGGGAAGACATTATTTCATGTCTCGAAAATGAAAAACCTCCATTTGTATATGCAATTTCTCATACAGATCTTTACTCTATTTTGCCAAAATATTTCCCAGCATGGATAGAGCGACGAAAAAAATCAAAGGTCTTTGCAAAACTTATTGTTCATCATGGACACGAACATCTTCGATCAGATAACGGACAAGAAGTTCGTGTGATGCCTGAAAAATATATTTTTACTGGAGATCTTACTATTTACGGAAAAAAGGTTGCAATATTTGTATTTGAAAAAGACCGTTATGAATCAATAATTATTGATTCACCTGCTTTTGTGCAAATGATACAAGGTATATTTAACTATACTTGGGATAATTTAGGAGAATCGGCAAAAATCTAACTGAAATACAAAACAGCACTTTTCAGTGCTGTTTTTTTAATGCTGATGCATCAAACTTAATACATACGCAATCAAGATACCAATGACGCTCCATGAAAAATACAGGTCTTGTTTAAACTTATTTCGAAGCCACAGGAAAATATCAGTAGCAATAAGTGTATACAACCCAATACTTAAGTATGAAGAAATTTCATAAAACAATGTTCCTTCACCAACAGAAATACCAGCAAGTACAACAAGAACACCAAGCCCAATCCCTAAACTAGAAGCACCGAGTGTTACCAGTGTCACAATGTTATTGGTATATGACATTGATTTCAATGTTGTATACAACGCAGTGATTCTAATCATTTCATGAATCGATATCATCAACAAAAGTACCAGCAAGCTCTGTACACCCTTTTGAATAGTGAGCGCAAATAATGCTCCATCAAAAAAAGTATGGACCAAGCTTGCAAGGGCAATTAGTCCCAGAAATACTTTGTCGTCTTTTGTGGGATTGTGAACATGATCACAACATGAAACATGTTTTGCTAAAAACTGCGCAAAACCCACACCGATCAACACGCTCACTACTACATAAAAAGATTTCTCCAACGTAACACTTTGTTCAAAAACTTCATGTATCTGGTTCAAACAAAGTCCAAAAATAAAACCAACTCCAATATAGAGAAGATACGCTGTTTTGCTATGTGTTTTTATATTCATACTATGTGTCATTTTTTTATTTTTTCTAAATGCGAATTATTTGCATTTGTTTCTAGAATAGACTATACTCTTTTTATAGACATATGTCAAAACATACACACAAAAGAGAAACACCCGAACTACTTCTCCAAAACGCCGGATTGAAGAAAACAAAAGCAAGACTGGCAATTCTGACATATCTACAAGAGCACCCAACACCACACTCCACTGAAGATATATCTCGCGCACTAGTAAATAACACTGATACCTCGACTATATACCGATCACTCGAGACACTGGAATCATGTCGTATTATCACTAGGATTGATTTTAAAAAAGGAAGAGCGTACTATGAAATAGTAGATCCTGACCACCACCATCACCATATAACATGTACTGATTGTGGCATGATTGAAGATGTGCCCGTATGTGACGTAGAGATGCTTATCAAAAAAGCTCTCTCAAAAACAAAGATATTTGATTCCATACACACGCATACATTAGAATTTTTTGGACATTGCAGTCGCTGTAAAAATAATTAATACTATAACTTATGAAAAATATACTTATCTGGTCTCTTGTTACTATTGTTTTTGTTGGAGGAATACTTGTGCTCGTGAAAAAACCTTCTGGTCCTGGAAAATATGATCAATTTGCACAATGTCTCGCTGACAAAGGTGCAAAATTCTATGGTGCATTTTGGTGTCCTCATTGTCAAAATCAAAAGCGTATGTTTGGTAGTAAATCTGCAAAACTCCTTCCATATACAGAATGTTCTACACCTGACGGAAAAGGTACAACACAAGCATGTATTGATGCTGGTGTAAAAAGTTACCCAACATGGAAATTTGCAGACGGAACAGAACTTGTCGGAGAAATTCCACTTATACAACTCGCAGAAAAAACAGCTTGTGTTATGGAACAACCTGTAACTGAAACACAGTAATTACTCATATGCTTACCTACTTACCTTTCATTAATACACTTATCGGTATCGGCGTAACACTTGCCGGAATCAATGGAATAATCGCGTTTTATTTTTTCATTACAAAAAAAGAAAATGCGTACACCAGATGGGTACAAAAATATGCACTTTGGATTGGGTTAAAAATTTCTGTACTTGCCGTAATAGTCAGTCTATTCTATTCAGATGTTGTTGGGTATCTCCCGTGCAAACTTTGTTGGTTTGCAAGAATATTCATGTACCCACAAGTCATACTCTTCGCAATAGCACTTCGCAAAAAAATCCCTGTTCGTCTATATAGCATCGGACTAACTATTGGAGGGATGATTATTACTCTCTACCACAACTATATTTATCTCGGAGGATATTCCCCACTTCCTTGTGATGCAGCTGCGTCTTGTACACAACGATTCGTTTTTGAACTTGGATTCATTACAATTCCATTTATGGCAACAGCTGGATTCATAGCGATTTTAGGAGTAATTCTTTTGTATAAAGAAAACAATGCGTAATTTCATTATTACACTATGTGTCTTTTTCAGTACATTCTTACCCGCACATAACACATTCTCAGCAGAACTTGTTCAAGAAACACATGACATTGTTCGAGCTCAAGTTACACAGATCAAGAGTAGTACAGAAAAAAATGTAGAAGGTGCTAACATTGCAACAAAAGAACAAGTAATTAGTATCAAAATTCTTGAAGGTGTCGATACAAATAAAAACATCGAACTCATCAATGATTATATTCAACTCAAAGATAATCAAAAGTTTTTTCTTAATCGTATAGAAAAAGATACCGGTGACGTTGTGTATAGTGTTGCTGACACAAATCGTTTACCAATACTCGGTGGCTTATTTGCACTATTTTTACTTGTAGTCTTTTTTGTTGGAGGAAAACAAGGGATTCGAGGATTACTTAGTTTTGCATTAAGTATCTTTTGTATTGTATTTCTTCTGTTACCAGGAATAATGAAAGGGTATTCCCCTCTTTGGGTAAGTTTTGGGGTTTCAGGACTCATTATCATTATTGGCTCATACATTACTCACGGTTTTAATAGAACAACAACATCTGCAGTAATTGGGATGCTTGGAACAGTACTCTTCACCGGTATTCTTGCATATGTTGCAGTAGAATGGTCTTCATTTACAGGAATGACTTCTGATGAATCACTCTATCTGAATATAAACACGCAAGGTGTCCTTGATTTTACAGGACTTCTCTTGGGAGGAATTATGATTGGACTTCTTGGTGTACTCTACGATAGTGCTATAGGACAAGCAGTATTCGTAGAAGAACTCTATCGATCAAATAAAGATATTTCTGAAAAAACAGTATTCAAAAAAGCAATTCGTGTCGGAAGAGAGCATATTGGTGCACTTGTAGACACACTTGCAATTGCATATGTCGGAGCATCACTCCCTTTGTTTCTGCTTTTACAAACAACTGAAAACTTTAACTTGTTTGTACTGAATCGAGAAATGTTTGCAGCAGAAATAGTTCGAATCCTTGTCGGAAGTATTGGATTGATACTTGCAGTACCAGCAACAACAGTTGTCTCTGTATTCTTCCTAAAAAGATATAGAGGGCAAGAAATTCACGGACACGAAAAGCATCACCATCATCACTCTCACTAATTACAGGGTAGATAAAAGATATTTTTCAAATGCAACGTACGGGTCTTGATTATCTCTACGGGTGCGAGATATGAGAGTTGCAATATCATACACCATGTGACGAAGTTCGTCTGTGGTGTATTTTTGTATTCCCCTTTTTGCTTGGGTTAGAGTAAACGGCTTCAAATTAAGTGGTAAAAGGTATGAAGGATTTTTTGCACAAGCTACCGCATACAATGTTTTAATTTGCCAAAAAACAATTCCGATTACCTGCTCAATCGCCACATCAGCATCTCGAAGTTCTAGACAAGTAATCCACGCTCGTTTTTTATCTCGCGCAATAATCGCATCAGTAATCGCAAAAGGGGTGATTACCTGTTTTTTATTTTTCTGCTGACTGTCTTCATGAACAACAACGTCTTTATGAGAAAGTATCGCTTTATACTCTTTTGACATGTCGTGCTCAAGAACATAAAAATAGTGATCAGAATCAACCATCACCTTGAACAGCTCACTTAAAACAGGAGCGCTGTTCTCGTCAAAAAGATATGGGAGGATAATAGCATATGTTTCAGCAAACAATCCGGACTGATGTCTGATATATGATTCAAGTGTTCCGGAAAAGACATCTTCTGGAGTAATACGTATAGTACGAATCGTGATATTCTTTTTCTCAATATCTGAAATCAGATTTTTGAGTCGTTGTCCTTTTTTTTCGCTGTCAGTACCCAGGAGGAAAGTAAGCATGGTAATTACAATTTAACGTTTTCTGTATATTCAACATAATGATCCCCGTACTTTTCTTTCAATAACGCTTGTTGTTTACGAATAAATGTCCATTGTGAAATGATGTATGACAAAAGTGCCATAAGTACAACTATGACTGAGTTCATCAAAAAACCAAATCCAATCATAAGAATCATGAGTCCAAGATTTGTTGGACTTTTAAGAACTTTATATGGTCCTTTTGCAAACATGTGCGGTGTACGAAAATGAATCTTTGAACGAATATATTTTGTCACCCGAGAAGTGTATTGTGCCCAAAAGACAAGCGCTGTTGCAATGACTAGAAACAGGAAACCGAAGAAAGAAGCATATGGTTCATAGGTAAATGTCTGATGCCATACCTGGTCGAGAATAATACCGAGCAAGAAAAAAATCGAATGAGTCGTATAAGAATACGCCAATACCTTGTGAATAGTCAGTTTTGAAATTGATTTTTCCATATAGGATGAGTATACCACCACAAGACGAGAGAGGCTACTTAAGCTCACCCCAATGGTTTCCAGAACCAAAATGAACCTCAAGTGGTACTTCTGATTGTAAGTGCAAAAATGATCGCGCAAAAACTCCTCGCATAGCTACAGATATAATTTTGGTTGCCTGTTCTTCAAAACCTTCAACGACTTCATAAATGAGTTCATCATGAATCTGAAGCAACAAATGCACCTGCTCACGAATACCTGCCTGCACCAAGTCTTCTTCTGCATAACGAATTGCGAGTTTTATCACATCAGCAGCAGTACCTTGAATCGGTGCATTTGTAGCGGTACGCTCTGCCATAGTTTTAATAAACGGAATGCGTGAACGAATATTAGGAAATCTTCTCTTGCGACCAAACAATGTTTCTGTGTAGACATGCTCCATTGCAAAAGCTTTTGTTTCATCGAGGTACGCACGTACACCAGCAAACTCTTTGAAATACTGTTCGTAAAATTTTTCTGCTTCTTCTCGAGAAGTATTGAGATTTTTCTTAAGCGCAGAAACGCCCATGCCGTAAATAATACCGAAGTTAATAACTTTTGCCTTGCGACGCATATCATGATCGACTGCGTCTTCAGTCACTCCAAAAACACGAGAGGCTACTCCTGCGTGAATATCTTTACCTTCTTTAAAAACCTCAACCATGTATGGATCACCGGACATAAGTGCCATGACACGAAGCTCGATCTGACTGTAATCAAATCCAATAAGGGTGTGCCCTGGTGATGCAGTAAACCCGTTGCGAATAATTTTACCAAGATCTGTTTTGATTGGGATATTTTGCAAGTTTGGATTATTTGAAGAAAATCTTCCTGTGGTTGTGCCGTGTTGGATAAATGATGCATGCAACTTACCATCCTCACCAACCATGTGAGGGATGACATCAATATATGTAGAAAGAAGTTTTTGCATTTCACGATATTCCATAATAACTGGAATAATTGCATGGACATCAAAAAGTTCTTCAAGCACTTCAACTTTAGTCGAGAAAGATCCCGTCGCACCACGCTTACCTTTGGTTTTAAGTCCAAGTGTATCAAATAGTATTTCAGATAATTGCTTCGGTGAATTAATGTTGAACTCTTTTCCTGCAAGCTCGTAAATTTTTTTTGTTTTCTCATCAAGCAACTGATGATACTCCTTACTCAGGGAAAGGAAAAAAGGTTGATTAATAGCAATTCCCCGCTCTTCCATACGAGCAATGATCGGCATAAGTGGCTTTTCTATTTCATCAAATACTCGTTGTAATTTGTCATCTTTTTTCAGATCAGCAAAAATAACTTCTTTCGCAGAAGCAAAATCGTCTTTCTTTGCATAGGTGAGAATCTCCTCTTCTGTCGGATTCGTACGATCAGAATCAAGCAACCAAAGTGCAATACCCGTTTCGATAATTTCTTTTGTTGAAGCATGAACAATTTCTTTTTCTGGAACAGTTGGTCCGAACAGTGCTTTTGCTTTTGTGCGCAAACTACGAAATTCAAGTGCAACAAACAATGCGTCTATTTTTTCAAAAATGACACCTTCAGTAAATTGTTTTTCGGGAAGAATAAATGCTATTGGCGCATCACGTCTAATAGTTGCCAGTGTTTTAGAGAAAAGTGCTTCTTCCTCATTTTCTTTTATTAACGTAAGTATTCTTTCTGATATTCCAGCTTCTCGAATTTTTTCAGGATGAGAATGAATTGCCTCATACAGTTTTTCAACTGTACCAAACGTAGCAATAAGAGTTGTTGCTGTTTTCTCACCTATCCCCTTAATTCCAATAATGTTATCAGAAGGATCACCTCGAAGTCCTTTGTAATCAGGAAGAAGTGTTGGGGGAAAACCAAATCGTTCTACAACCGCATCTTCATCATAGATAACCGTATCAGTAATTCCTTTTCTGAGTGTAAATACCCGAACTTTTTTCTTCGTTACCAACTGCAAGGTATCCATATCACCAGAAGCAATAATAATTTCAACATCTTTATCATCTGCAAGTTGTGATACGATCGTTCCAAGCATATCATCTGCCTCAAATCCAGGCATGTCATATATAGGAATATCAAATGCTTCGAAAATTTTTCGTGAACTTGCAAGTTGTGCCTTGAGTGCATCATCTGCTTTTGCTCTCCCTGCTTTATATTCAGTGTACGCTTCATGTCGAAATGTTTTTTGTGGTAAGTCATAACATGCCACAATATAGTCTGGATGAAAATCCTCTATCAGTTTGAAGAGCATAGTTACAACACCGTACAATGCACCCGTCGGCTCTCCTGTACTAGAACTGAATTCCGGCAAGGCGTGGTACGCTCGATGAATAATTGCATGTGCATCAAGTAATACAAGTCTTTTTTTAGCATGTTTTTTAGTAGTAATTGCCATAGACACAGTATACCACCCAAAAGAAAATGCCCCGAAATGGGGCATTTTTCTAAAACACAAGTGTTCTCATGTCTGGATCATCAGTGTGCTCAAGTACCACATCGTAAACTTTTTCGGGCAGTCTATCACCCGCTCGTTCTGGCCATTCCACACAGACCAAACCTTTCGGATCAGAGAGTGCTTCTTCCCAACCAATTCGATCAAGTTCTGACACATCCTCAATACGATACAGGTCAAAATGATAAAGTTGTTCAAATGTCTCATTTTCAGGAACGACATATCTACGCATCATGGTAAATGTCGGAGAAGTTATTTGTTCTGTCACACCAAATTGCTTTGCGAGAGCTTGTATGAATGTCGTCTTCCCTGCACCAAGGTTCCCAGAGAAAAGTATTGCGCACGGACCTGTCTCATGTCGAACAGCAAGTTCTTTCATAAAATCTTGTGCAACGGTATCAATATCATTCACGTGAAAATTCTGTCTCATGAGCCTACTCTAGCATGAATATAAAAACACTGCCATCGTATGATGACAGTGTTTTTATATTTTAAGAAAAGTTAGATTAATTGATCTTTCTTTCGAGAAGCTTGTCGAACAAGAAGGACGATAAGCAGAATGATAAGGATCAAGAGCAACCATCCTCCAAGTGTTTGCGGGAAGAATCCTGCACCAAACAGTGCTGCTGCACCAAGCCCATTAATTGCACATGTTGCATCATCAGAAATATCATATGCAATGATACTGTCTTGCACTTTGTCTGGCATAGTTACTTGCAATGTTCCAGAAACAACAGTAGTGTCTTTTGTTTCTTCTGTTGCTTTCACTTGCATAAAGTGTGTCCCCGTTGCATCAGGAGCAAGTGTTCCAAGCGCAATAGTTAAGGTATAGTCTTTACTATCATATGAACCATCTGTCGCACGAACAAATTTTAATTCTTTTGGAAGGTGTACTTGAATCACTGCGTCAGTAAGTGTTTTTTTACTCAAGTTCTTATAAGTGATCTCATAATCAAGTGAGTCACCAGCACATGCAACCTTGTACTTGTTTTTAATTTCAAGCATGAGGTTTGTTGAACCAGTACCAGTACCTGTACCCGCTGGAGTTACTACAACAGGTGCTTTGATTGAAAGTGTACGGAATGACACAATGTCACCATTGATCACTACCCCATTAATGCGAGCAACTGCTCGGTAATAATATCCAGTGTTTGGTTCAAGATTAAATACTGCATCATAATACGGAACGAATGAACTTTGTACAGTTTGCACTGTAGTTGTAAGTCCGAGTCCAGTATCAGAACCATATTCAAACCACATTTGTGACCCAACTACTGCGTCACGGATAACACCATTAAGACGTGCACTTGATTGTCCAACATTTGTTGCAACAGTAGTAAGCACGAGTGTTGATTGTGGTCCGTTGTATGGAATATTATTATTACCACTTGTAACAAATGAGTACACTTGTCCATAGTTTGTTCCATACATGTTTGTTCCTACGAGACGGAAATAGTATGTTGTATTCGGCATGAGGTTCGACACCAATTCTGATACATTTCCTGTATATGCAGTCTGTGAAGGAGTACTGTAGTTCAAACTGTTTGTGTTCGTACCATATTGGAAGTAGCGAGATCCGTATGAACCTTGCATGTCTATATACCCATTGAATGTTGCGTAGTTTTGTGCAACATTTGTCGCAGTATATGTCGTCACTGACGGAAGATTGTATTGCTGATAAATAGTACCAGTGGTTGTAAATGTCACAGTACTACCACAAACAACTGCTGAATTTCCTTGAGCACATGCACGTACATAGTACGTTGTGTTTTGAGTGAGGTTACTTACATATGCAGTAAATGAAGAACTGGTATTTCCATATGCAGTCATACCGAACGCAGATGATGTTCCGTACTGAAAATATACCTGTGATAAAGATATCAGAGATATAGGTGAGTTATTATAATAACTACCAGAAAATGTTGCGTATGTTTGTCCGATATTTGTCGGTTGATTGGTCACCACAGTAAGAGCTTGTGGGTACACACACGGCAATGGTCCACCGTAGTTTGTTGCAGAATAATCTGTACAATTTTGAACGATCACAGCATTTGTAGTGAATGAAAGATATGTTCCATATCCAGTACCCGCAGTGTTTGTCGCTTTTGCGCGAACATAGTATGTCGTGTTTGCTTGAAGTCCGCTCACTACTTGTGAAAATGATGTTCCAAGTGGTGCGTTTACACTTTGTATATTTCCTGTCCAACCAGATTGATAGTAATCGAAACCGGTTGATGTAACACTTGTACCAGAATATGTTCCGTACAATGTTGCTGAATTTTGACCTGCTTGCGCAGAAAGTGTCGTCACATATGGAAGCGTTACTTGAGGATAGTTGAATGGAGATTCGGTATTGTCAGTCGAACTCGAACATCCTGGATCTTGCATATCTACAAAACCATCACCGTCGTCATCAATACCATTTGAACATTGATACACGATAGGCTGTGTTGTGTTGAACGGATATTCAGTAGATCCATTTGGATTACCAGCACATGCAGGATCTTGTGAATCAGTATATCCATCACCATCATTATCTATACCATCAGAACATGCATATATAGGTTGCTGATTTGTTGGTGTCGTAAATGGCACATAGATACCATATCCAGTCCCTGCACTATTTGTCGCTTTTGCACGAACATAGTATGTCGTATTCGGCAATAGATTACTTGCAGATGCAGTAAAAGAAGTACTTGTTGAAGCATTCACACTCATGACATTACTTGTCCAACCAGATTGATAGTAATCAAAACCAGTTGAGGTGACACTCGTACCTGAATAATATCCAGAAAAGTATCCTGTTGTTGCAGAAGAAGCACTTGGAGTGTTTGTTGTTACTGTAGGAATTTGTACTACTGGAGGAAAGACACACGGAAGTGCACCTCCGTAGTTAGTCGCGGCAGGGTTAGTACATGTTTGTGCTTGATATGTACACGGCAATGGTCCACCGTAGTTTGTTGCATTTGCGTCTGTACATGTTTGCGCAGTCGGTGCACTTACTTGAAGTACGATAACAACAGAACCTTGTGTTCCCCATCCTGGAGCAATCGTACCGATAGACGCACCATTTGCAGACATGACATCATTGATCGGAAGATTTGTCGGGTTTGATGATGTTTGATTTGGATACCAGAGAGCAGATACAGGAGTCAATGTTTGAGCACTTGAAAGTGTCGCTGATACACCACCTTGAGCAACTACTCCCGACGAAGACACACTTCCTGTAAGTGAGTGTGTTGTCGCAGAACCAGAAGTATTTTGAATCAACTTGATCCGAGTATCTACAGCTGATGATGTTCCTGTGTTGTGATAATAAATACGAACATTAAGCACATCTCCAGCTGAGCCAGATACTGTGCCATTTGGCCAACAAGGATTAGTAAACCCTTGATTGGTCGTGAAGTTTGCAATTGCAACGGTGCGACAGTCGTTTCCTACGTTATTGAAGGAAACAGCTGCTTCTACTTTGTGACTAGTCACAAAGAAACCGAGTACAGCAAACAGAAACGCAAAAAATCGTTTGTTGTTTTTCATACTGAATGTAAAATGTTAATGACAATACCGAATTGGTAATGTTTGCATTATATAGTATTATGTATTTTTTGTCAATAAGGTAAAAGAAAAACCGCATATCTTTCGATATACGGTTAATTTTTAAAAAATGAAATTTAGTGCCAGGAAATTCTTCCACTACTACCACCCGCACCAGAGGGTCCACCACCAGAACCAAATCCAGAGGCATAGTTTCCGGAACCAGGGACTCCGGCAGGACCACCGTTTCCAGGGACACCAACAGGACCACCATTATTTCCAGAAGGAGGAACTCCTCCTGGACCA
>CAZJJM010000012.1:0-13426 GCA_964546355.1 uncultured Candidatus Saccharibacteria bacterium
TTGTTGAGTAAGGAAGACCACCAACGTATAATTTCTTTGCCATAAAACTTTAACACTAAAACGTTCTTTCTTACTATACGAAATATATAATACGAGAGAAAGTTATTATCTATAATACGTAGAACAAAAGCCCGCGCTTTCTACTACTCTTATACTATACCACAAATTGCAAAATCCACCAAACAGCCCATGCACATAAAAAAAACCAGCCCTGAATTACAGGGCTGGTAAGATGTTCTTTGTATGCATGATAGCACACCAGAGAAACGGCTAAAAACTCTATTTACCATGTACATACATGACATAAAACTAACCAATTTAAACTATCCTTACAATTCGCCTTATTCAGACTTGCTCTCGCTGAAGGAAAAGATCTCTAAAAGACCTTTGGTCATGTATATACTGGCAATGAAGAACACCTATTTACAACCATAATATACATTTATGACCAAAAAGCAACTATGTCTAAGATTTATCCAAGCATTTCCAAAAGAAGCTTTTTCACCATTGCAGGATTAGCAGAGCCTTTTGATTCTTTCATCACTTGTCCAACAAAAAACATCAGTGCGTTTTCTTTGCCACTCTTATAGTCTGCCACCACACTTGGGTGTGCTTCAATAAGTTTTGCGAGCATTTCTTTTACTGGACCTTCGTCATTTTGTTGTATCATTCCATGTTCTTGTGCGTATGTTTCTGGGTCAATAGATTGTGACATCATAATCAACAACAAGTCTTTCACTGCGCGAGAAGAAAGTTTATTTTCTGTATACATTTTTACCACAGTTGAAAATGAAGTTGTATCTGGAAGCTGAAGTGTTGCATCTTTTTTCAATAACCCAAGAATATCACTAACGATGAAATTGGAAGCAATTTTTATTTGATCTTTATCAGTAAGTGCACCCGCGACACCCTCAAACCATGTTGCAAGAGTCATGTCCGCAATATAGACTTCTATATCTTCACTTTTAATACCAAAATTATCAGCATAGCGAACGCGCTTCTCTGTAGGTAATTCAGGAAGTCCTGCACGAAGTACTTCAAGGTCAAATGCTTCATGAAGTCTCATCTTTGGAATATCTGGATCTGGGAAGTAGCGATAATCCTGACTGTTTTCTTTTTTGCGTTGCGAGAATGTTGTCTGCTTGTTCTCATCCCATCCACGAGTTTCTTGGAGAATTTCATCACCTTTTCCTTCTTCAAGCAATGTGGTCATACGAGCAATTTCACATTCAGCAGCACGTTCTACTGCACGGAATGAATTGATGTTCTTCACTTCAACTTTTGTACCAAATTTTTCTGGATCATCAGACACAGAAATATTAAGCTCCACACGCATTTGTCCCTTTTCCATATTTGCTTCTGATACACCAAGGTACCGGAAAAGTAATTGTAATTCACGACCAAAATCACCTGCTTGTTTTGCACTGTGAATTACTGGTTCTGTGACGAGTTCCATGAGTGGCACACCTGCACGGTTGAAATCAACAAGTGAAAAAGCGCCACGGTCATGCTTACTGTTTGCGGTATCTTCTTCGAGGTGTACACGAGTAATGGCAACACCTGTAACTTCCCCACCAGTCACGATAGGATATTTATATTGAGAAATCTGATACCCTTTTGGAATATCTGGATAGAAATAGTTCTTACGATCAAATTCACTGAAATCAGCAATCGTACCACCAAGAGCAAGTCCCACACGAATCACATGCTCTATTGCTTGTTTATTGGGTACAGGAAGTGTCCCTGGATGAGCCATACACACAGGACAGACGTTTGTATTTGGTTGTTCTTGGTCTGGATCATTCTTACATCCGCAAAACATCTTGCGATTGGTATGTAATTCCGCATGTACTTCAAGCCCAATAGTTGTATAGTAGGTTTTTGACATAAAATAATATAATTTATTCTTCAATAGAGATTTGTTCAGCGAGCATTTTTTTATCTGCAAGTGTTTGTGCAAGATAGTCTGAAAATTGTTTTATTGATGCATCATCAAACAATGAAATAGTGTGAATAGGTTTTTTCAAATCAAGAAAATCGTTTCGAACTTTTTCTACATGACCGAGATCAGTCATATCAGTCTTTGTAAGAAGAATGATTTCTTCTTTTTCTAGGAGTGATGGATCGTATTGTCCGAGTTCCTTGCGGATTGTTTCGTATACTTCACGAGGATGTTCGTTTTCAAGAGATACAAGATGGATCAATGTGTTCGTACGTTTGATATGACGGAGAAACTTAATACCAAGACCTTTTCCTCCTGAGGCTCCCTCGATAAGTCCCGGGATGTCTGCAAGAATATGTCCGTAGAAATCACCAAGATTCGGATCAAGTGTGGTGAATTGATAATTACCGATCTTTGCTTGTGCACGAGTAAGTGCATTCAAGAGACTTGATTTGCCAGCATTTGGCAATCCAATCAATCCGACTTCTGCAAAAAGTTGCAGTTCTACGAAAAACGTATCTTCAAGTCCAGGTTTGCCTTTGGTAGATTCCTTGGGAGTTGTATTGGTAGAACCTTTGAAGTGTTCATTGCCGAATCCACCAAAACCACCTTCAAGAAGAAGTTCTTTTTGACCTACACGTTCGAGTATGAATTTCCGTTCTGTGCGAGTGTTAGTGACAATAGAACCCATAGGAAGTTCAATAATGATGTCTTTACCATCTGATCCATGACAACTATTACTTCCACCATCTTCTGCTCGTCCTGCGATAAATTCCCGCTCATGACGGTATTTTGCAAGCACGTGAATATCACTGATTGCGACTACATACACATCGCCACCACGACCACCGTCGCCTCCAGAAGGACCAGAGAATTCCTTCCCTTTTTCATGACGCCATCGTACAACACCGTCGCCTCCGTCGCCAGCTTTTGCAAAAAATTGAAACTCATCGATAAATGCCATATGTATTGACTATATCACAGATACGCTGTATTGAAAAATAAAACACCATTGGAAAAATCTTCTCTGTTCATGTCATATTATAGATAGTATAAAAAAATCGGACAACAAATGTGTCCGATTTCTATTCTCTTATATCTTATCGATTATCTTGAAATCGTTAAAGAGTTTTGGTTGAATAAAACGTATATACAAAACATATCCAATGACTCCTGAAACAATAAGAATACTTTGCTGAAACAAAAATTTTGTTGAGGAAAGACTCTGTTCCAATTCTCCATAATGCATAATAAGAAGTGTCATTAAAAACAGTAATAAAAATAAAAAAGATTGGTATTTTCTCACCAAGACAACAAGTCCTTTTTTTTGAAATCCGAATATCGATCGAATAAAAAGATACCCGACAGACTGAATTAGCAACGTACCAACAACTACCACAAAAATAGGTGCGAAAACATGGAAAATTAATTCAAACCAATCAAGACTAGTTTTTATCTCGCTCTTCATACTCCATGTATTACTTTGAATATCATAACGATATGTTTCAATTGTTTTTCTTACAACGAAATACATTTCATGCAGAGGTTTTGGTACTATACGAGAAAATTCTTTTGTCGTTTTTGCAATTTTTTCAATCTCTGTACGATTTGCACCCTTAAATGGTAGCGCGATTGAATCATACATCTTATCACTCGTATTAATTTCTTTTTGATTAAGAGTGTTTGTATTTACTGAACCTGATTTTTTGGCAAAAATAGGAGAAAAAATGTTGAGCATACAAAAAAATACACTACAACAAAATATAAAATGTTTCATATTATTATATATTTAAATGAATATCTAAGTATATAATAACAAATTATTATATATATGTCAAGTGTCACGTAGAATCTGTTCTGACAGTATATGAGAAAAATAAAAAATCCCTGAATAATTTCAAGGATTTTGAAAGAAATATCTCTCTACTGAGGAGAAGGTTCAACTATTACATCTTTTTTATTTTTTCTTATTTTTATTTTAGTAATGAATGATACCAAAAGAAATAGAACAAGAACTAGTAATATGTGCACTGAATTAAAAGCGATTATCATTTTGTTCAAGACTATCTCCAATAAAACATTGTTGACAAAAATAGAAACAATAAAGCTTAGTATCGAAAGTACGAAATTTTCATAAAATAAAAATTTCGTACTTATTAAAAATAAACAACTTGCAATAAAACAAATTAATAAAACGATCCAACAATACATGGTTTCTTTTTGGATACCTAAGTCAGTGACAATAATCAATGATTTCCAAGAACCTCCTTGATACACATATTCTGTAATTGTTTGAACAGAATGGAGATTAAACAAAATATTTTCTTTTGTAGTCACTAACTTTTTTCCACTTTTTGCAGCTCTATATACTTCCTTGGGATTTGCTCCTTCATAAGGGATAGGTACTGCACCTGAATACATAGAACTTTGAATGAGTATCATATTCCCGTATTGGATCGTATCAATGAAAGGGACCACGGGTGCATGATGCTGTGCGTGTACTACTGTACTAATAGCCATTACGATAGCTATTGCATAAAGAGATATTGAATTTTTCATGTTCATATAGTTTAATTTTCTAAAAAAACTATATCAAAAAATGAGAAATAGTCAATACCAGAACATTGTTTATTGCAATGCTTTTTCTGCAAGAGCAATCGCACCATTCTTAGACTCCGCCACACACAAGAAACAGTCTTTGTGACAAAAGAGTGCATCAGGTACACCAGAAAGTGATTGCAGTTCTTCACCTTTCAATCCACTCCATTCACGGGGAAGCGATTTCCGACTTTCAAAGCTATTGAATTCGACAGGGACTGTATATACAGACCAACCACCATCACTTCGTGGACTGATCACAAAAAGTGGTTCAGGATATGCAATGAGTGCATATCGAGCTTGTACATGTGTATCGAGAATAATAATTCTCTTGTCTGATGATTTTTCATATGCATCTTTGACGAGAACTTCGAGTGCCACTTGTCCGCGAATATGAGCAAGTTTGCGTGTGATAATTTTTTGTGACAAGACGACAAGGTCGAGAAACGCTTCATCGGTAGTATCAGCTTCCTGCCATGTCGGTTGCATCATACTGACTACAGAAGAGATATCAGTCACACTAATATCATCAAAAAGTTTTTTATACAATGATACACCGTTGTCTATAGCATCTATCGCACATACGAATTGTGTATCAAAACGTAGAGCAATCTCTCTGTCGTCTGCAAGTTCTGTACCATATGTTTTCCAAACCAGTCCAAATGACGCATATGGGATAGTATTCTCACGCACACCCGCACCACCCTTTTGATGATGATCAAAACGAGAGAGCGTCTCATCATATACACCACCGACATCTACAACAAAATTCCCTTCTGCAATCTTCTTTTCATCTCGAGTACGAATGATCTGATACTGATACCCGTGTTTCTTGCACCACAACACAAGTGTCGCTACTGCAAACACATCATCTGCGTGACATGAACCACTGTGTGCAATGATTGTTTTTTTATTGTTTCCGGCGACGAAGTTCATAAAACCGTCGAACAGATTTTTGAATGATGACATATGTAAGAATTGATACAAAAATAATAAGTGACCCTGTTTGAATATCCTTGGTAATCGTCAATGCAGTATACCCCAGAGTATACCCAATACCCATCATGAGGGCTGTCCATGGAATGAGTGACAGGATATCTGCTTTAAGAACAGTACCAAAAGGAACATTTCTCAAACCAGAAAAAATAGTAGTGAAAAGATGCACTCCGAGTACAAAAAATCTAGAAACCCAGATTGACCAGAAGGGTTTTGTTTCGAATCTCGGGAAAAATTTTACAATCCGATCTTCGATTTTTTGAACCCATGGCCGAGTGCCAATATGAGCTCGTGCGTATTGTCCAATAGAATACCCAATACATGCTTTTGCTACACCACCACCAATCGCGACAGTATAGGCAACCGGAAAAGAAAACCACCCGAGATATGCAAAGATACCTGCAACAATAACGGCTATTTCCCCTTCAATAATCAACCCAATAAACAATAATACGTACCCGAGTACTTCATGCGTTGCAACAACATATTCCCAAACAAATAATTGATGCATATGGTGTACTTAGTCTATCTGTAAAATTTTCGATAAGATCCAATTGAGAATCGATACGACCAATGCTCCGAAAAACGCCGCCATAAATGTTGAAACAGTAAAGCCTGTAATAAATTGAGCAAGGAACCAGAATATCAATCCATTGATTACTAGTGAGAAAAGTCCGAGTGTAATAATCGTGAGTGGCAATGTCACAATAGTAATGATCGGCTTGATGAGCATATTGATAAACACCAAACATGCACCAACGATAAACGTCACCCAAAACGGTGAAATACTAATGCCGTCAATAACTGATGCAGTAGCAAATACTGCAAGACTCACAATAATCCAATGAAGTAATAATTTCATAATAGAAAATTAAAATAATGAATCAACAACTACTTTTACATCTGTGCCATCAGCCTTACCTTTCAAGTCTTTCATGAGTGCAGACATGAGCATGCCCTTCTTCGTAGGATCAGTGATACCGAGCTCTGATTGTTTTGCTTGTGCAAAGGTTCGAATCTCATCCTGAGACATCATAGTAGGGAGAAATACTTCAAGTACTTTCAACTGAGCTGTTTCTTCAGCTACCAGATCTTCTCGTCCACCAGCTTGGAATTGTTCGATAGAATCTTTGCGTTGTTTTGCAAGACGAGTAATGACGGCGAGTGTTTCTTCATCAGAAAGCATTTCTTGTGGTTTGCGACCCTTTGCAACAAGTTCATTGGTGCACGCAGCACTGATACCTCGATACACATCGAGCTTGACCTGATCTTTTGCAAGTAGGGCTTCCTTGATCCCTGCTTTGATTTTTTCATGTAGTGTTTGCATGGACATAGTATACCAAAAAACACCCTCGCGCTCCAAGAATACTGTGATACAATATCTGCATGTCAAAAACACTTGTCTATCTTGATACTGAAACTACTGGCAACACACCAGAAGATGTCCTTTGCCAAATCGCATACGGTACAGCGCCTTTTGAAACAGGGATCATGGATTCTGAAAGTATTTTTTGTGAACTCTACAAACCACACAAAAAGATTCCACCAGAAGCAAGTGCAGTCACACATATCACCAACAAAATGGTTGTCGATAAAATAGCATTCAAAGATAGTCCTGAATACATAACAGTAAAAACATTACTTGAAAATCCAGATACAATAATGGTTGCACACAATGCCAAATTTGATGTCGGCATGCTCGTCAAAGAAGGTATTACTCCGAGTAATGTTATCTGCACTCTTCGCCTCGCTCGTCACCTCGATAAGGAAAATAAAATTCCTCGCTACAATCTACAATACTTACGCTATTTCCTCGAAATGGAAATAGACGCACAGGCACATGATGCCAAAGGTGATATTCTTGTTCTTGCAGAACTCTTCCCTCGTCTCAAGCAAAAACTCATAAAAGATATAGACTCTGAAATAGAAGATATACTTCTAGAAGAACTCCTTGCTATTTCTGCTCGACCATCGCTGATGCACATGTTCACCTTTGGTAAATACAACGGCATGAGTGTACAAGAAGTCGCTTCCCTTGATCCAGGATATCTCAAATGGATGCTTGAACAAAAAAAACAAAATCCAGCGGATGAAGAAGATTGGATTTATACTCTTGAGAAAATATTACAATAAAAAAATCCGGTGTAATTACCGGATTTTTAAAAATTTTCGTATTTCACTATTCTTCGTTTTCGAATGATAACTCTGCCAAAGAATCATTTTTTATTCTCAAAACAAGATCGTGAAATTCTTTTTCTTCAAAAGAACCTAAGCTACTTGGTTCATACAATTGATTCTTTAAAGAAGATAGAATTTTAGTCATCAAATCTTTATTAATTAAATATTCTTCAACATCGTGTACTTCCATTATTTCTGTGGCTCCTTTTTTAATTTCGAAATAAAGACTACTCGTACTAATAATAGAAATATTTTTGTTGTTTGAAATCGTTACAGCTTTTTTAAGTTCTGTATGATACACACGAATCCGTTGATCACCACCTCTTCTTGGTGAATAAAGAAAGAAAATCAGAAAATGTTCATTTAAAGCTAAGCTTTCTACAAGTTGTGCTTCTTTCGCCTTTGTAATAACTTGATGACAATCATCAAGTACTCTTTTAGGAACAGGCTGCTGAACTTTTTTAAGTTCAGCGAAAATTTGTTCCAGAAATAGATTGTTTTGCAAGTACTCAAGCTTTAATATTCTGGAAATTTCAGTGCTAGTAAATTCAGAAATTTGTCTGGAAAGTGACACAACAGAAATGGGAGTGATTTTCCCACCATTGCCACAAACACAAATAGCTTTTTTAATGACTACATGATAAACAATTAAGTCGACTGTTTTTCCAGAATTTGAGTTAAAAAATAATAAATCTGCTTTGTTCATAATAAGGACATTTTTTCTAACTACACGATACCACAAAATACATCATGAGACAAGTATCTACATAACACGGTATCAGTATGCTAAAATACAATCATGACGATTATATATATCATTGCGGGAGTTGTTATTGGAATGGCGATTGTATGGGCAATACTCTCAAAAAAACAAAATCAACCTCAAGAAAATACTGCGGGTTTCCAAATGCTTCTCTCTCAAATGAATGAACTTACACGCACCATTGATGTGAAGCTTGGTGAATCTCAGAAAAGCATGACTGAAGCAACCAGATATCAAGCAACCGAATCCCAGAAAATTATTCGTGATATTACCGAGAAGCTCGTCCGTCTTGATGAGACAAACAAACAAGTAGTCTCTTTTGCAGACCAACTTCAAAATCTTCAAGATATTCTGAAGAATCCAAAACAACGTGGTATTCTCGGTGAATACTATCTTGAAACATTACTCAAAAATGTTATGCCTCCTGGTTCGTATGAAATGCAATACGCACTTGGACAAGATGAAAATGGTAAAGAACTTATTCCTGATGCAGTTGTATTCGTCAAAGACAAGATTATTCCTGTTGATTCTAAATTCTCACTTGAAAATTATAACCGTATCCTTGAGGCCAAAGACCCTAGTGAAAAAGATCGATTTGAAAAACTCTTTGTCAGTGATCTCAAGAACAGAATCACAGAAACATCGAAATATATCAAACCAGAGAATAACACCATGGACTTCGCATTCATGTTCATCCCCCACGAAGCGATATATTACGATCTCCTGATCAACAAGGTCGGTGCAATAGAAGAAAACACAGAAAATCTTATCCAGCGTGCAGCACAAAAATACAAAGTAATTATCGTATCTCCGACTTCATTCCTCGCATATCTCCAAACAGTCTTACAAGGTTTGAAAGCGATGCAAATAGAAGAAAGTGCCAAAGATATCGTGAAGCGTGTTGGTGAACTCGGTAAACACTTGAAAGCATACGAAGAGTATCACAGCAAACTCGGTAATGCACTCAAGACCACAGTCAACCATTTCAATACCGCAAGCAAAGAACTCAAAAAAGTAGATAAGGATGTTATGCGCATATCTGGCGTATCCCCAGAACTCGAATCACTACTCGTAGAAACACCAAGTCAGGACGAAGAATAATAAAAACACCACGAATATGTTCGTGGTGTTTTTATTATTCTATATATCTAGATTATTTCTGTTCTTCAGAAGTACCAGCGTCCTTAACTTCAGCGTCTTGGATATTGTCTTCTGGTTTTGGTGCTGCTTGTTCAGCAGATTGTGCTTTCATCATTTCTTCACCAATCTTACTCATCTCTTTTGAGAGAGCTTCTGTGGCAGTTTTGATAGCGTCACCATCAGTACTATCTTTTACAGATTTGAGTGCAGCAATCTGATCTTCGACACCTTTCTTAGTATCAGCACTTACTTTATCACCTGCATCAGAGAGAGATTTTTCTGCACTGTACAACGTCATTTCAGCAGTGTTCTTGATTTCAACAAGTTCCTTTTTCTTCGCATCTTCGGAAGCGTATGTTTCTGCTTCTTGTTGCATGCGCTTGATGTCTTCTTCAGAGAGACCACTTGCGGCTTCAATACGAATAGATTGTACCTTACCACTAGTCTTTTCTTTTGCAGATACGTTAAGAATACCGTTCACGTCTACATCGAAAGTTACTTCTACTTGTGGCATACCGCGTGGTGCTGTTGGAATACCATCGAGCACGAATCGTCCGAGAGATTTGTTATCACTTGCCATTGGACGTTCACCTTGCACAATGTGAATATCTACGGAAGTTTGATTATCTGCAGCAGTTGAGAATACTTGAGACTTACTTGATGGGATAGTCGTATTACGTTCAACAAGTTTTGTTGCAACACCTCCAAGTGTTTCAATACCGAGAGAAAGCGGGATCACATCAAGCAAGAGAATATCTCGTACTTCACCTTTCAACACACCACCTTGCACTGCTGCACCAAGTGCTACCACTTCATCAGGATTGATGGTACGATTAGGTTCTTTGCCGAAGAGGTTCTTTACTTCTTCTACAATTTTCGGCATACGAGTCTGTCCACCGACAAGAATTACTTCATTGATGTCACTCATTGAGAATCCAGATGCAGTCAGTGTACGCTTCGTGATTTCAATAGAACGTGTGATGTATTCTTGTGCAAGATTTTCAAGTGTTGCACGAGACATCTTGAGGAGCAAGTGTCGAGGTCCAGATGCATCTGATGTGATGAATGGAATATTGATTTCAGTTTCCATTGTTGTAGAGAGTTCGATCTTTGCTTTTTCTGCTGCTTCATCGAGGCGTTGACGAGCAAGTGGATCATTGGTTACATCAATACCACTTTCTTTTTTGAATTCATCTGCAATATAACGAATGATTTTCTGGTCAATATCTCGTCCTCCCATGTGTGAGTCACCGTCAGTAGACTTCACTTCGATCACATCGTTTCCTACTTCAAGCACAGTCACGTCGAATGTTCCTCCTCCGAAGTCATACACCACAATCTTCTCATCTTTACGTGCACTGAATCCATATGCAAGAGCAGCAGCTGTTGGTTCATTGATTATACGTTTTACATCAAGTCCTGCAATTTTACCCGCATCAATAGTTGCTTGACGTTGTGTATCATTGAAGTATGCAGGTACTGTAATAATCGCTTCGGTTACTTTCTCACCGAGCTTCGCCTCTACGTCAGCCTTGATCTTCGCAAGAATCATCGCAGACACTTCTTCTGGACGTTGCCATGAATCTCCGATTTTTACCTCAACGCCACCATTGGCATCTTGTTGAATTTTGTATGAGACGATCTTGAGATCTTTTTGTACTTCTGGATCTGCAAAACGGTGACCCATAAATCGCTTGATACCGTAGACAGTATTTTCTGGATTAGTCACTGCTTGACGCTTCGCAAGAAGTCCCACAAGACGATCACCATTCTTGGCAATCGCGGCAATAGATGGAGTCGTACGAGCACCTTCAATGTTTTCTATAATCTTTGGTTGTCCTCCTTCAATGATTGCAACCGCAGAGTTTGTTGTTCCTAAATCTATTCCAATTATTTTTGACATAATGTGTTGTGTAAATTAATTATTAATAAATATGTGAATAGTATACACCCACCATTTATTTTTGACAAGTATTTAGCGACCACTGAATTATTGTCAAAATATACAAATATGTTATCATATAAACATGAATAAGAAAACTCCTGTCCAAAAAGCCGTTTTAAAGACCCTTTCTGGAAAGAAACTGTCTAGTACTGATTCTCTGAAAAAGACCGTTTCTGAGGCAATTTCAAGCGAATACGAAGCAAAGAACAAGGCGGATTACGCCATTACTCGTTCTATCAAGAACCTGACAGAGGCAGGACTTATTGAAGTATTCAAATCTGATCACCATGAATACCTCCGACTCACACCGGATGGTAAGCAAAAAGTTCATAACATCACCCTTGAATCAGAAAATGGACTCGTCTCAAATGTCTGGGACGGCTACTGGCGTATCATAATACTTGATGTTCCAGAGGATCGTAAAAGTGAACGTGAATCACTCCGCTACTTACTGAAAAAAGCAGGATTCGTGTGTGTGAAAAATGCCGTCTGGATATCCATGTACCCTTTTGAACACCTCTTCACAAATATAAAAAATGATCTTGGACTCACCACAGAAATGATCATTCTCGTCACAGACAAACTTGATAAAGAGTCTGAAAAAACTTTTTTTGAAATGGTGAAGAAATAAAAAAATCTCTGAGAATTAACTCGGAGATTTTAAAGAATGAATACTTAGAAAAAGAACCCAAATCCTAGCATAGCTTTTTGACGCCAATTATTTAGTGGATCAAATGTATACCAAGGTTTAAGATACATTGTTTTTGTAAAAGTATACTTAATCTGAGGTCCAACATCTAAAAAATAAGTGCTATTATCAGACGTACTTTTAAAGTATTGTGCACCTACACCCGCTTTGATATTTTTTATCTGGTATAGTCCTTGAACATACGAATACATGAAACTATTACTTTTCAGAATTCCTATACTGTATTGTCCAAATAAATACATGGACCATTTGTTGCTGACTGGAATAACGGCATAAAATTCAGGTGAAATACTTTTGTAATCACCAAAGAGAACACCGCATTCTGGAACAAACAAAATTTTTCCAAAAGTAAAAATTCTTCCCGGAACAATGGCTACTGTATTCGGAGCATCAAAATTTGTTCTTAATTGTAAAGAAAATTTTTCTTTCGTGTATGTTGTCCAACTTAATACAGTTGTGGTTTTTTGGTATATCTTATGAATTCCAAACAAACTCGCATCAATATTTTGTGCTTGTATTTTTGGTATAAAAATACATAAAAACAAGAAAACTTTTTTCATTGTAAAGAATTTATAAAGTAAAAATCTGATTGCATTATAACAAAATAATATACTTTGTCAATATTCTTCTTAAATTAAAAATCCTCAAACAATTGAGGATTTTTAATTATTTTTTTACCTCAAACACCTTCACTCTTGCAGGGCGAATAATTCGCTCACCTGCGGTGTATCCATATTGGATCACTGATGCAATAGTATGATCTTGATCTTCTTGTTCTGTCGGAACCATTTCAATTGCTTCGTGGATTGTCGGATTAAACACTTCTCCAAGTACACCCACTTTTTTCACACCGTAATCTTCTACGGTTCGTACAAGCTGTTGGTAGATGTATTCCACACCTGCACGCCAATTCTCATCTACTTTTTCCCAAGCTTCTTTATTGGCAAATGCCATATCAAAACTATCCAATGTAGGGAGAAGATCTTCTACGAATCCTGCGGTAATATGCGCACGGAGTTCTTTACGTTTTGTTTCTTCAGATCGTTCAAGGTTCACATAATCTGCCTTTGCACGTTGCCAACCAGTAAGATACTCTTGTTTCTCTTCTCGTGCTTTTTTGAGGTCTTCACGAAGTTTCTTTACCACATCCTTAGT
>CAZJJM010000013.1:0-13294 GCA_964546355.1 uncultured Candidatus Saccharibacteria bacterium
GCCTCGAAGGATATTACTACAAACCACGCATGGATGAAGAAATTCTCAAAGAACATGCTGAAGGTCTTATTTGTCTGACAGGATGCCCAGGAAGTAGGTTTATTAACCATATCAAAAATGGCAATATTGAAGCTGCTGAAAATTTACTTTCTTGGTATATCGATACATTCGGCAGAGAGTACGTGTTCGTCGAAGTGATGTATCACAAGGAAGTAGATTGGTATATGCCACTTGTACCGAAAATAATTGCCATTGCAGAAAAATTCAACATGCCACTTGTTGGCACATGGGATTCACACTATCTCCACAAAGATGACGCTGATGCGCAAGATACACTTGTTGCTATTAACACTGGCACAGAAGTTGGTTCTGGAAAAATGAGCATGAAAGCTGGAAACTACTCTTTGATTGGGATTGATGAGGCATATGAAATATTCAAAGAGATACCAGGTGCGGCAGAAAATACCGCAAAGGTTGCTAATCTTGTTGACGTTGAAATAGAACTTGGAAATCTGTATTTTCCAGAATATCATGTCGAGGACGGAACACATGTCGACGAAAAACTTCGAGAATTAGCTTTTACAGGAATTGAACGTCGACGATTAGAGAAAACTCCGGAAGTACTCGAGCGTATTGAATATGAACTCGATATCATCAAGAAAAAAGGATATTCATCATACTTTTTGGTCGTGGCAGATCTCATGAATTACGCACGAGAAAATCACATCCTCACAAACACTCGAGGATCGGCAGCAGGATCATTTATTTCATATCTTTGTAGAATCACCGGTGTTGATCCATTATTTTACAAACTACCCTTTGAACGCTTCCTCAATCCATACCGACCGTCACCTCCTGATATAGACATGGACATTGCCGATAATAGACGTGATGATCTTATAGGATATGCACGAAAAAAATATGGAGAAGATCGTGTAGCACAAATAGGAACATTTGGTACCATGATGGCTCGTGGTGCTGTACGAGACGTAGCTCGTGCCTTGGGATTTCCATATGGAATCGGTGACCGACTTTCAAAAATGATCCCTATGGGCTCTCAGGGATTCCCTATGACTATTGATCATGCAATGGAACTTGTTCCTGAGCTCAAAGAAGCGTATGAAAACGAGCGTGAGACAAAACAAATTATTGATCTCGCAAAAAAAATTGAAGGTTGTGCACGTCACATCTCAGTACACGCTGCAGGTGTGGTTATTTCACCTCGTCCTATTGATGAATTCACCCCGATACAGCTTGATCCGAAAGGAGGTAAAATCATTACGCAATATGACATGTATTCTATTGAAGATGCAGGATTACCAAAATTCGACTTTCTTGGTATTCGAAACCTTGCCTTTCTTGCAGAAAGTATTCGTCTCGTAAAAGATCATTACGATATCGATATTGATATTGATATTATTCCTGTCGATGATAGGAAAACGTTTGAACTTCTCGCAAAAGGAGAAACTGAAGGATTGTTCCAGCTCAACGGTAGTGGTATGACCCAAGCGCTCAAGAAGCTCAAACCAACAACCATTCATGACATCAACGTGATGATCGCTTTGTATCGCCCTGGTCCAATGCAAATGATTGATGAATATATTGCCCGCAAACAAGGCAAGAAACCAATCCTCTATTATCACCCAAAAATGAAAAGTTATCTGGGAACTACTTTTGGACTTTTGGTGTACCAAGATGACTTGCTCTTTACTGCAATAGAACTCGCAGGATATGACTGGGGCGAAGTCGACAAGTTTCGTAAAGCTGTGGGAAAAAAGATTCCTGAAGAAATGGCGAAGCAACACGTCAAATTCGTGGATGGCTGTCAAAGTCATTCTGGTATAAGTAAAAAAGATGCCGAATTTATCTGGACACTGTTCGAACCATTCCAAGGATATGGATTCAACAAAGCACATGCTGCATCCTACGGAAAAGTTGCGTACCAAACAGGCTACATGAAAGCAAACTTCCCTGTCGCATATATGACTGCTATGATGACCGCAGAATCTGGCGATGTCGAAACGATTGGTATTTATGTTGAGGAATGCCGACGAATGGGCATTATCATCCAACCACCAGACATCAATGAAAGTTTTGGTGGATTTACCGTCATTCAAGATGAAGGAAAAACATTACTCAATAGTCGCACTATCCGTTTCGGTCTCTATACCATAAAAAATCTTGGTGAAGATATTTCGAATGCAATCATTACTGAACGTGAGAAAAACGGCAAGTACACGTCTATGAGTAATTTCCTCGAACGAATCAACAATCGTAATTTAAATAAAAAATCAATAGAAGCTCTTATCAAAAGTGGTGCATTTGATACACTTGATGAACGAGGAAGACTCATGGCAAATGTTGAATTAATGCTTACCTTCAACAAAGAACTTGCAAAGCATGCAGGAACAGATCAAAGCTCGCTTTTTGGAGGACTCAGCAGTGCACCGCAAGCAACACTCAGACTTATTGACGCAGAACCGATTCCAAAAGAAACTCGACTTATATGGGAAAAGGAATTACTCGGACTCTATATTTCCGGACACCCACTGGATAGGTTCCGGGACAAAATAGAGCAAGCGGGACTTTCTATTGCCAAAACAAAACAACAAGGAAAAGATGGTGATACTGTACGCATTGCAGGTATCATAGAAAGCGTTCGAGTAGTGCTGACAAAAAAGAATGACCAAATGGCATTTTTGAAAATTACAGATTTTACCGGCACAGTAGAAGCAGTTACCTTTCCAAAAACATTCAAGGAACACAAGGATATTCTCGTACCAGACACCTGCATCATTCTTGAGGGAAAGATTACACTTCGAAACGAGGAGAAAAGTATTGCTATTGGAAAATTGAAGAAATTGGAGTAAGCTGTCTCTCTATTGACTATATTATATAATCAGTCTAGAATAAAACCAGAAACAAAAACTTAAACCTTGAAAAAATGGAAACATCACCAAAAACATTTTCTCCTGTACATATAGGGCGGCAACTTCAAATTTACTTTAAAGACACGCTACTCGATATGTTTGCCCGAAGTGTTCTCAAAAAATACAATGAGAACAAAGAAGCAAAGATAACAAGACCTTGGACTGAATACATAAAAAAAGAATGGGATGAATATCAATTACTTGATGACCATTCTCAATGGAAAACCTTTACAGCTTTTAGCTCTGCTGTTTCAGACACATGTCACGAAATACAACCGAGAAAAAAGAAACAAAAATACACCTACATCCCCTGGAACATACACAATGGTGGTGATTGGCCAGCAGGAATAACAAACAGAAAAGTGGCGAGTTTAAAATAATGACTTGTTTTCTAAAAAACCTATCAAATAATCCTTCACGAAATCTATCGTGAAGGATTTTATTTCCCCTACTCAACAGAAAAACCCCGATTGCTCGGGGTTTTTCTTGTATACACATTTTACACAATATCATTTGTTTCAATTGTATCATCAATACGATCCATGATTTTCATCACTTGTTGTGCATACTGAGGAATAACTGACGGAGGATTATAGGCCTGAAGGATTTGTTTTGTTGTTTTGTTATCGTAATGGTACGCAGTTCTAGGATTATTACCTCCAAGATTACGTGCAACAGTTTCGATTTCTTTGTCCACAGATTCAAAGTTTATTTTACATGAACCAAATCCAAAGTTACTATTTTTTACTCGTTTACATGCATGTTTTCCACCAGTTGATTCACGAACGGAAATCGCAGGAAGTAAACGCCAATCGATATCATTTTTCAAGGCTTCTTCCACCATTTTCTTACCATATCCTTCAAGGGGCATGTTACGCTCCTTGTAGTACGTATCGATAGCAAGAGCACGAGCTTCGATTACTTCTGGTAATTCATCGTACGAAAGATTCGGTACGACCATCTCTACGGCAGGAGCATCTGATGTAATATCAGGAAACTGAACTGTAGTAGACATACTTGTCGCAAGGACGAGAGGAATTGCAATAAATGATTGAGCAAAACGGTATATATATTTTTTAGTGTGTTTCATAGTAAGCGGTTGTGCTCCGCAAAACGCCGTGGTTGAAATAAAAACAAAAAAAATCCTTGTATATCATCATTAATAACGATATGCCTGGATACCCTAATATAGTAGCATATCTAAATAAAAAAGTCAATAGTTATACAATACTTTTACTATCCGTCAAACACAAAATATCCTTATTTTATAAGGATATTTTAAGACAAAGACGTTGACTATTTTAAATAAAAAATGCATAATAATGCCTATAATACAAGGGTTTTAGAGGATTTTACTATTTTTTGACACAATAACATAAAAATTGGATAAAAAACCTTATTTTACAAAGATATATCTCTTTTTTGCAATTCTGAAACATGCTTTTTATTATAAAATTCTTTCTTAGATAACAATGAAGAATGTGCCCACGCATACTAAAAAAATACCCTGAGATAGAGTATTTTTTTAGTATCAATATATTATTTTTATGCGTCTTTGCCGTGACACTTCTTGTACTTTTTACCACTTCCGCATGGGCATACGTCATTACGACCAACCTTCTTGATCTCTTGATCGTGCGTTTCTGGAATATCAGTCACCAGTACGGGTTCGACAGTTTCTGCCGGAGGAACACTAGATAGGTTTTCAATCAAATTTATGACTTCACTCATGGCATGTTGTTCCATGTCTTTGAACATTCGAAGTCCTTCTTTTTTATATTCAACAAGAGGTTCACGCTGTCCGTATGCACGCAAATTTACTGATGACCTAAGATAATCCATACTTTCGAGATGTTCTACCCAAAGTGTATCGGTAATATGAAGTACAATCCGTCGAACAGTATCCAGAAATGCTTGTTCACCAAAATCATGTCGTTTTTTGTCTATCATTGCACGACGAGATTCATCTTCAAGAATAAGTGTATCCAAATATGCAGTGATTTGTTCATTTCCAGCAAGAAGCATAGCGCGGCGACGTTCATACACAATCTTGCGTTGATAATTCATCACATCATCATATTCAAGTGTATGTTTACGAGCATCGAAGTTAAATCCTTCAATTTTTGCCTGTGCTGATTCAAGGGCACTTGCAATAAATCTATTTTCGATTGGCTCATCTTCTGGAATACCGAATCGTCCCATCATCGTCTTGATTCTATCTGAACCAAACACGCGCATTAAATCATCTTCAAGTGATACGTAAAATTGTGTCTCACCTGGATCACCTTGTCTTCCTGTACGTCCACGGAGCTGATTGTCGATACGACGTGCATCGTGACGTTCAGTACCAAGAACAAACAATCCTCCAAATGACTTAATTTCATTATACAGATCATCACTCCCCGGAACACCACCAAGCTTGATATCAACACCACGTCCTGCCATGTTTGTTGCAACAACAACACTTCCCTTACGTCCCGCTTGTGCAATAATTTCACCTTCACGTTCATGATTTTTGGCATTGAGCACTGTATGTTTCACTCCTTCTTGTGAAAGATATGCTGAAAGAAGTTCGTTTTTTTCAATAGAAACAGTACCAATAAGTACCGGTTGACCTTTTTCTTGTAATGTTTTTACTTTGCGAGCAATAGCCTTGAACTTACCTTTTTCGGTTTGGAAAATGAGATCAGTATGATCAACACGAGCAATCGATCGATGTGTCGGAATAGAAACAACCTCAAGTCCATATACTTTGTAAAATTCTTCCTTGGATGTTTCTGCGGTACCAGTCATGCCGGCAACCTTTGTATAAAACCGGAAGAAATTTTGAAACGTAATAGAAGCAACAGCACGAGATTCTTTTTGAATTTCAACACCCTCTTTTGCTTCAACGGCCTGGTGAAGTCCATCATTCCAACGACGTCCTGGTTGCAATCGTCCTGTAAATGCATCAACAATAACAACCTCTCCATCACGCACAACATAATCTCTATCTGGATGATAGATAGATTTTGCACGAAGTGCTGTTTCGAGATGGTGCACATACTTAATACCTCGTTCAGTATACAAATTTTCAATACCAAGTAATTTTTCTGCTTTTTCAATACCAAGAGCAGTCACACTGACTGCTTTTAATTTTTCATCAACGGTAAAATCAACTCCGGATTCAAATGCATGAGCCATAGATGCAAATCGAGTATAGAGATCTTCTGAATCACCTGCTTGTGACGAAATGATAAGCGGTGTACGTGCCTCATCAATCAAAATCGAATCAACTTCATCGACAATTGCAAAGTGATGTCCTGGTTGTACAATTTCAGCAACACTTTGTGCAAGGTTATCGCGAAGATAATCAAAACCGAACTCATTATTAGTTCCGTATGTAATATCTGCACGATATGCTTGTTTACGAGAACATGGGCGAAGTTTTTCATGTTGCACTTTGAATGTTTGTACTTCTAGATCTTCCTCAGAAACAACAGGTGCTTCCATGGTTGCATCGTACAAAAATGAATTGCGATCACTTTTGATAACACCGACAGACAATCCGAGAAATGCAAAAATTTGCCCCATTGAGCCAGCATCACGACTTGCAAGATAATCATTGACCGTAACAATGTGTACACCCTTACCAGTAAGTGCATTCAAATACGCAGGAAGTGTTGCAACAAGTGTTTTTCCTTCGCCGGTACGCATCTCAGCAATCTTTCCTTCATGAAGTGCAATTCCTCCAATAAGCTGGACATCATAATGACACTGTCCAATGGTACGAACAGAAGCTTCTCGCACCAATGCGAACGCTTCTGGTAAAATATCTTCAAGTGTCTCTCCTTGCGAAATACGTGCTTTGAATTTTTCTGTTTCTTCTGAAAATTGCTGCTCAGAAAAAGCGGTGTACTTTTCCTCAAGTGCATTAATCTTGGCCACAACCGGGCGTGTACGCGCATAAAAGCGTGTATGGGTATCTCCAAATATCTTAGTCCATACTGTCATAATAGAACGATTATATCACAAAAATAAAATCCCTGCTATGCAGGGATTTTATCCATTCAGTATGTGAGGAGAAACGATTAACGCTTCTTCTTTGCTACTTTTTTCTTTGCTACTTTTTTAGCTGCTTTCTTAGCTACTTTCTTCTTAGCTACTTTTTTAGCTGCTTTCTTTTTTGCTGCCATGGTTTTAAAAAAAATTATTGCTAAAGTAAAAAGTAATTGCGACCGTCATAAAAAATAAATAATTTATGAAATTAATTACTCTTACTTACACATACATTATCGTACAGAAAAAATTTCACTGCAATATTTTTTTCATCACATGTGTGGATAACTTTTTCAAAAAATTATTTTTCAAAAAGTTACAGTGCATAAAATATTTTTTCTAAAATTATTTTATGCATATTTATTTTTTATTTTTGATATGAAAAAATATTTTTCTAAAAATAAAACACACCACTATATTTCATGTGGTGTGTTTTATTTTTGTTACCACCGTGTGTGGTCAGCAAGTGCTAGCTCCATACAAACATCTGTGTGAGTGCGATTGCTGACCGCACACAGAGACAACACTTGCCTACTCTAACTATACAAAAATTATCCAAAAACACAAAACCCCACTTGCGTGGGGTTTTGTGCGATGTTTGTATGAGCGCTCCTATAATAATGAAACGCTCTTTGGAACTAGTACACTCACAAGACTAGTATAGCAGATTATAAAAATAAAGTCAAGTGTTTTGAATATAAAAAAGCCCTGTGTAATACATACACAGGGCTTTGCCCATAAAGAACAATTAACAAACAATGTTAATGAGAAAATTTACCTCTTTTTAATTCACCATTTTTCATTTCTAACTGATATATGTATACACCAGTAGATTGATCCATGATCTTTTCGTTTAAATTTTGAAGAGTAACTTCTTCATTGCCTACTTGGTACACAAGCGCACCAGTAATAGAGAAGATTTTTACATCTCCCACATACCGTACGTTCGCTTGTAATTCCTCTATCCCAGTAGTATTAACCACTGTAATAGAAAAAATAGAACTGTAGGTAAACGGGTTTACCATATCTGTACTTGTTAATTTTACAAGATACGTCCCTGGAGCAAGTCCAGTGATAGTCTTATAAAAAGAAAAACTTGATATGGTTCCTGATGTACCAGTAAAAGTAGTGTCAGCAGTAGCAACAAGTGTGACAAAATTAGTATTACTAATTTCTACAGTTGTTACCACTGATCCAGCGTTACTAACAACATTACCAAGTATTGTGACACTTGTCCCGTTTACAGTTGCCTGTAAAAGATTTGTTGTTGGACTAAACGGCACAAATGGTGCCGCAGTTGTGGAAGTACTTAGATTCAACATATTACCTCCTGCGATTTCAACCTCTATCGAGATTGGAGTTGAGGCTGGTAAACCTGTGATCCATGCGGATTGTATTGCTGCGTTACCGGAACAATTCATCCATCCAAGTGAATCTTGGATACCGTTGTAAGAATATCTCACAATGTATTGCGTAGTCGCACCATCACCATCTGTTATAAAATTAATATGTACAGAAGTATGATTAGTGGAATCAACAGCAAGTCCACTCACTGTAGGCATTATTGGATTTTGAATCACAATAGTTACTATATTTGAAAACACGGGAGCATTGTACATATCTACAACAAGAAATCTTGCATAGTATGTTCCAAAAGTAATACCACTTGAAAATGTTTTAGTAACCGCAAGATTCGCAGTTACACAACCTCCAGTAGAGTAGTACCATGTTCCTTGGTCTGGAAAATCTACTAACCCTGTACTAAAAGTCGGGTCAATTGTCATTTCCGCAATTACCAAAACAGAATCAGCGTTACTGATTACTGAACCATTAAGCGTTACGACATTTGTCGTAGTACTAGGTGCAAAATTTTGTACCTGTGGCGCTTGAGGAACACATGTTCCACCACCTCCATTTAATGTTGTAGTAACTTCAACAGCTGACGTAGCCAGTAATCCATTAGAACCAACAACACGTACTCGTACATAATACAAAGTACTCGATAACAATCCGCTTATCCCTGTAGCATATGAACCTATAGACGATGTGTCTGAGGTAACCAACATTGATGAAACTGGATTGAATGAACCGTTTGTACTGTAATCCACAATGACATCAACAGATGCACTTGATCCACGAGTCCAATCGATATCGAGAGAGATTTGTGTTTGTGTTGCTCCAGTAATCTGAAAACTTACAGTAGGGTCAACACTTACTGGTGCAGATGGTGATGTGGTAAATGACAACAATGCCATATCCGAACCTAAACTATCAGATCCATCGCACTTGAAATAGTACGTTGTGTTTGGGGCCAAATTAGTCATCGTAAATGTCGTACTCAATGAACTTGCAGTACTTACAGGTGGAGTATTACCCCACACTGCTGTAGTAAAAGAAAGATCAGTGTACACGTGATACAAAACTGTTTTTGGTACACCCAGTGTTCCACTCCACGCTGCAGTAATAACTGCACCATTTGCAAACACACTATCTAAGACAGGTGTCGCAAAAGTAATTCCCGGCAATGAAGTCGGGACAGTCACCGTTTGAGGTGAAGTAAGAATACTATCACCAGTTGCATTGTATGCAACCCATTGATAGAACACGTACGAGCTTCCAGTAAAAGAAGTTACATCAACATTTGCACTATGTGCACCATTTGAAGGGGAAAGGAAATTTTGTTGCGTTTGAAGTGGAAATGTAATTCCCGCTTTTAATTTCAACAAAGATACATTTGCTGTACTGCATGTAGCAGTTACAACATTCCCAGACATGGTATATGCCGGAATGGCATCTACTACTGTCATTAGAGGATTCTGTGGTGCAGATGGAGTAAAGGTAAGAATATTACCTACACTTACTGTGTCGGTAAACAAACCTGCGGTGTCTTTTTTTACCATAATAGCCTGTACTGTGTATGGAATACCAGTAAACAATCCGGCTACATTGAAACTCCTAGAAACAGGAGGTAACATCATGGGAGAATTTACAAAACCGATAGGTTGAATAAATGACCCAAAACCAAACATCCAACCAGTTCGTACAGAATCTGTACTTAAACCAGTCAAATGAAACGTTGCACTATTTGCAGCTATGTTACTTACTGAATCAGTAGTAACAGAAAAAAACGATTGTGCAAATACAGATGTGTTCACTACGAACAACATCCCAAAAAGGATAGTTAATTTTTTCATTATTTGTTGTTTTTAAATGACATGAATACTTTGTTATCTGAACATAATATAGCATATATAGATAAAAAAGTCAAGTATCAAAAAACACCCTGTTTAGGGGTGTTTTTTGATACTGGTTTGTATCTATAAGCCGAATTCTGTTCCGCCGAAGCGGAGATAATCATGTGTCTAGGCTAAATATTACTATAATAGCTCGAGCGACTCAAATGAATGACAAGCATTCAAATACGGTCTTGCACAAATGTATGGATTTAGCCGTTTCACCTTTTTGTTACCAAAAAGCTTATCCTATAAGGATACTTTCACCTTGCGGATCCAGCGTCTCTGCTCGCACCACGCGATTTGCATCGGATGGGTATTACCCATTACATGCTCCTTGCCTCAGGTGAGGTGCATACAGAATCTCTTTTACCATGGCAGGAAAAAAGAAAACAGTCCTTACAATACAAGCGTATTATATCGGTATGCACCTCGCTTGAAGCAAGGTTGTGTTCGGACTTTCCTCATCCAGTCTTTCGGTGGACGCGATTATCCAATACAAACCGTCCATACTATAGCGCTCTTTTAGCAATTTCGCAACCAAAACAAGCGTCTCAGGACAAGCCACTATCATAAAACACTTAAATCATAACGTCAATATACCACTTGACAAATATTTACAATCTGCTATAATAGTCTTATGAAAATGATGAAAATAGCAAAGAAAATAACGGTATTGTTCTCTACGGCTCTTTTTGCGTTTGGGCTTATAACAACCCCAGCACAAGCAGCTGTACCAACAATCATTACCATTGGGTATACAAACGCAACAACAACTGGATTTACTGCGAACGCATTTGTTTCGACAAACGGCGGTGTATTGAATAGTGCATACTTCCAATACAGTGCAGTGAATTCTCAAACATTGAGCCTTAACACTGCGCCTGTTACTGTATCCCCTACAGGATACTTTCAACACACATTCACTGGTATGACTGCAGGAACATATGTATTCCGTGCAGTGGTAATAGTCGATGGAGTTATCTATAATGGTCCAACGAAATCTGCAGTTGTCGCACCAGGTGCATCAACAACTATTCCTGTACTTACAACAATCAACGGGTCACTTTCTGGTAGCACAATTACCATGAATGGCTATTTCGCTTCATCATCTACTCCTACTCAAACATTTTTCCAATACAATACAACAAACAACTTCGCTTCACCACAATCTACAACAGCACAATCACAAACAGGATTGTCTGGATATTTCTCTGGAACACTTTCTAATGTTATTCCGGGTACAACATATTATTTCCGTGCGGTTGCAACAAATGCAAGTGGTATCGGATATGGTGTCGTAAAATCAGTAGTCGTTCCTGGAGTACAAGTGACTCTACCTTCTGTAACAACAACAGCGACAACAAATATCACACAAACAAGTGCGACTTTTTCTGGTACTGTTTCTGGTGCGAACATCACCGCTCGTGGATTCCAATACTACAGTGGCGCATGGTCTTCATCACCAACATCAGTAACAGCTTCTGGTACAACATCATTTAGTACAACTGTTTCCGGTCTCAATGCAAACACAACATACTACGTACGTGCAACTGCAACAAACAGTGCTGGTACAGCATATGGTTCATATGTTCCATTTACAACATCTGGAAATACACCAGCGACTTGTACTGATCCTTCAGCGACAAACTTCGGTGGTCCATTACCATGTATTCCTCCTGTACAAGTGTGTACAGATCCTATTGCAACGAACTACAATGTGAGTTTTCCGTGTACTTATACGGTAGGACTTCCTGTGGTAACAACAGGTGTAGTAAATGGTATTACTCAAACAAATGCTACTGTTTCAGGTGCAGTTACAGGTACAAACATCACTGCTCGTGGATTCCAATATTACAGTGGATTCTGGTCATCTTCACCGACAACTGTTTCTGCAAACGGAACAACGACCTTTACAACAGTACTTTCTGGCCTTAACGCAAACACAACATACTATGTACGTGCAACTGCAACAAACAGTGCTGGTACAGCATATGGTTCATATGTTCCATTTACAACATCTGGAAATACACCAGCGACTTGTACTGATCCTTCAGCGACAAACTTCGGTGGTCCATTACCATGTATTCCTGTTTTGCCACAACTCTGTAATGATCCTTCAGCGACGAATTACGGTGGCGTAGTACCATGTCAATATCCTCCACAAGTTTGTACTGATCCATCAGCGACAAACTATAATGGAGCACTTCCATGTCAGTACCCACAAACACTTTCTGCAACAACACTTTCTGCAACAAATGTTATGGATACAGCGGCACAAATCCGTGGTTCATATACTGGCGGAGTAGCTGCATCAATGCGATTCAAATATGGTACAAATCCAACACCAACAATCGGCGTAACTGCATATGGAAACAGTATTTCATATACAACATATTTAACTAATCTTGCACCAAATACAACATACTTCTACCAAGCATGTGTAACCAACAATGCAAACGTTGAATTCTGTGGTCAAACACTTTCATTCACTACGACTGGAAATGTTGTACCCCAAGGACAAGCTCCTGTAGCGATTACACAAAATGCACAACCATATGGAAATGGAACAATGACAGGAGATGTTACACTCAATGGATTTGTTGATATGCAAAATACGACCGGTACATACCGATTCGAATACGGCACTTCACCATCATTTGGCATAAGTACACAAACAGTGCAAACATCTACCACATCAACAGTATCTGCAACAGCACACAATCTTATTGCAAATACGACATATTACTACCGTATCGTTGCACAAAACAACTATGGTGTAACAAACGGAAACACGCTTACGTTTACTTCAGTTACAACTGGTGATCCAGGTCCATGTCCTGTAATTCAACATCAATCAATCAACGCAGGATCAACAGGTAGTGGCCTTATCTGGAACGCATTTGGTTCTGGAACGATAAACCAAACATCACAAATTCCTTGTAACCCAAACCCGTGTCCACCAAACGCATGTGGGCCAACACCACCTCCTCCACAACCAACACAAGGTTCAGTGATCACAACAATCGCAACAAACATTGCACAATCAACTGCACAGCTCAATGCTATTGCACGTAATGTACAAGGTACAGT
>CAZJJM010000014.1:0-12368 GCA_964546355.1 uncultured Candidatus Saccharibacteria bacterium
GGAATCTTGATGGTACTTGGTCTCTGGACCAGTATCGCAGGAGGACTTCTTGCGATTGTGATGCTCGGTGCATATGTACTGGTAAAGAGTAAATTGCCATTTATGGCAGCGGAAATAGACATCGCACTCTTTGCGGCATCACTAGGTGTTGCGTTTGCAGGTCCTGGCAAGTATTCACTTGGCAAAAAGGTCTGTGATTGCACTACCTGTACTGATGGTAGTTGTACCTGTCTAGGTTGCAAGAAATAAATTTTTAGACAAGTATTTTTGGTTTTATCTATTAAGAGAAACAAACAGAAAAAACATCCCTCGCATCGGGGTGTTTTTCTATTGCGTATTTTTGTAATGGGTATATAATATTACTTTGTCTGTTCGCGCATTTTTGTAATTTTGGTATTTATTTTTTTATATAACATCGTATCATGCAAAATATTCTTAGTAACATAAAATCTAATTGGAAATCAGGACTAACAGTATCACTCGTCTCTATTCCATTATCAGTATCACTTGCTGTTGCATCAGGAACATCTCCGACTGTCGGTATTATTACTGCCGTGTGGGCCGGATTGTTTGCTTCTATATTTGGAGGAAGTAATTTTAATATTGTCGGACCAACAGGCGCACTTTCTGGTATACTTGCAGCGTATGCGATTATGCATGGTGCAGACATGTTGCCGATGCTCGCTCTCGTCACTGGTGTATTTGTACTTATTTCGTATTTTTTCAAACTCGAACGATACCTTGTATTGATTCCTGGTAGTACTGTGCATGGATTTACCCTTGGCGTTGCTTTTATCATCGGACTCAATCAATTCAATTTTGCGACAGGTATTACTGGACTTACTCCACATCCACGTTTTATTGAAAATGTCATGGAATCGTTCCGACATATTCCACAAGGTTCTCTTTCAACATTTGTGGTGTTTGTGGTATTTCTTACAGCCCTTTTCCTTATTACAAAATATTTGAAAAAAATTCCTGCAGTAATTGCACTTGCGCCGATCGGTATTGGTCTCGGATTTCTTGCATCAAAAGGAATGGTTCCTTTTGTACTCCAAACACTTGGTCAAAAGTTCCCAACCATGTCGAGCGCTATTATTGCAGTACCAAAATTCTCTTTCGATAGTTCTCTTATTATTGCTGGTATTACGGTAGCGGTTGTGGCAATTCTTGAGACAATGATTTCTGCAAAGATTGCAGACGTCATGACTAAAACGAAACACGAGAAACGCAAAGAAATGTTTGGCCTTGGGTTAGCAAATATCGCATCTGGACTTGCTGGTGGTATTCCGGCAACAGCTGCTCTTGCTCGTACTGCACTCAACATTAAATCAAAAGCAAACAATAAAATGTCTGCAACAGTGAGTAGTATCAGTATTGCGCTCGTGTCTCTTCTCGTGTTGAAATATTTTGCATTTATCCCACTTGCTGTGATTGCTGCTATTCTAGTATTCGTTGCAGCTCGAATGATTGAAGTGCAACATTTTAAGCGCATGTTTGAATATAATCGTCGAGACTTCTGGCTCGCATTGCTCGTAGCTTTTGTAACTATTTATGAAGATCCTATTGTAGGTATTCTTGTTGGTGTTGCTATATCACTACTCTTCTTTGTAGAAAAGTTGTCACACGGACATTTTGAATTGATTATCAATAGTAAAGACAAGAAAATAGTTGATCGTATTATTGATGATAAAGTTGACGAGATTCGCCCAGATTCACATACAGTCGTATATTCTATAAAAGGACAGTTGTCATATATCAACGTAGAATCTCATGTTGAGCGCTTTGAAAACAAATTACATGGAGCCGATACAATCATTATCAGGTTACGTGAACTCTATCATATGGATATGGAAGGGGTAGAGGCTTTTGATGAAATCATTCGAACAATCAAAGGTATGAAAAAACACGTATTAATCACCGGGGTTAATCCTTTGATTGAAAAAGTCATTGAAACTAGTCATGCGTATCAAGATTTGAAAAAACACCATTTGGTATTTGATCGAACTCGAAGCGCTTTGGTTCATTTGGGATACAATTAATAAAAAGAAAAAAACCACCACTGCGGTGGTTTTTTTCTTGGAATAGTGTATACTCTGACACAGAAATTCTTAAAAATATAATATATGACAACAGAAGAAATTATTAAGCAAAACAAACGCTTTTTAAGGAAATACAAATCTTTCACTGAACGTTGTAAAAGATTTTTGTATAAAATACTCATTCGCTATGATGTTATTTTCATTAGATGTTCAGATGGGAGACTTGGGCAAATTGAAAAAATGTTTGGTTTACCGTACGGTACATCAAAAAATTTCATCAACATTGGTGGAAAGTTTAAAATCGGTTCTGGTTTTTTTGGAAAACTGTTACTTGAAAAAGTTGAAGAAATCATCAATCCATTTTTTAGTTTTAGAAAAGCATGCATAGTGGTTACATATCACTACTCATCGTCTCAAGAACATCTAGGATGTGCTGGATTTTCGTGTAAAACAGATGATGCAATAAAGTACGGTCATGATTTTATAGATCAAATTGATCGAGTCTTTTGTGCGCATAATCAAAAAGTCGAAAGGATGCTTATCGGTGTATGTACTGATACCAGCTCTTTGCGAATTCATGGAGTTGGAGGTTTGTATGAAGATGTGTCAAATCTCTTAGATTTTACAATGGTTCAAAAGTATAAAACATTAAAAAAACTTTTTGGTGGAAAAAAGACATTTTGGTTTCTTTTTTTTGTTTTATATGTATCATCGAAAAATAGTGTAAATATTCTTTCTTGGGCTAATAAAAAAAATACAAACACATTGATTATTGAGCACAATGAGCAGGGTATTGCTATGGGTAGGGAACTTGATTGGTTTAAGTCATTTAATAAACTTTTAATCATTGGCGGCACCTATGGTGACCATTTGTCGCACGTAATAGAGACAGCCATGAAAGTAATCGTTAATAATACTATTTCTGGTGTTATTCCTCGCGGTGGGAAAATAATATTACTTGCAACAGGAGCTTTTGATAGCCGTAAAACCTCTTCAGAAGCGTTGGCTCGTGAAGAAGCTCGTGTAAATAGTGACGCTCTTTTGAAATACACCTTTCGTGCAAATCCGGAATTATTTTCAGGGTATGATGTTTGTGTTATAACAGGAATAACGGATCAGTACACAAAAAAGTTTTTCATCATCCCTTATAATTATGAACAAGGTTTAAGAAGAGCCAAAGAAAAATATGAAAAGTATAAAAAGACCCATAGGATGATTGTGTAAACAAATATCCCCATACGTATGTACGTATGGGGATTTATTTTATGCAGCAATGCCAATTTTTTTCTGAAGTCTTTTTCGGGTGTTTTTTGAGACACCACCTTTATTGGTTTCTAATGCATACATTTGTAATGCTGTTTTGAGTGATCGTTGAAGATTTTCATCTTCTACAAAATCTTTTAGTGAAAGTCTATTTTTCTCTCTGTGATCATAAATTTCACTAATGTTTTCAATAGAATTTTGATTTTTATTCCATTTTGTAAAAAGCTCTTTTGCTTTCTGAACGTCTTTTGGGTCTTTTTCTTTTTGAAAAGTTTGCTTAATTTTTTTTACGGTTTTTGGGAAGAGCATAGGCACATGTGTATTTTTTCTGAATGTATCATAATATCTTTTTTAATAAAAGTCAACACCAGCTATTTTATGCGCTATTTGATATACTATTTCTAATGAATCAATTTGAAGATGCCTACAAAAAGCTCAATAGTGCCCAAAAAGAAGCCGTAGATACCATTGATGGACCAGTGATGGTGGTGGCTGGCCCCGGAACAGGGAAGACACAAGTTCTTGCACTTCGTATTGCCAATATTTTGACAAAACATGGTCTCGAGAAAAAAAGTATTCTCTGTCTGACTTTTACTCGTGCAGGGGTAACCGCCATGAACAAAAGGCTCGCTACGTATATTGGTGATCGGATCCGTGATGTGTCGGTCATGACTTTTCATGGGTTTGCAACATCTCTTATAGAAAAACACTATTCTATTCTTGATTTTGACGTGATGCCGACATTGCTCGATGACATGCAGGCTATTTTTCTTATTGATGATTTGCTCCACAAGCACGAATGGCAACATCTCCGACCAAGAGGAAATGCATCAATGTATTTCAATGATTTGAAATCCCTCGTCTCTTTGATGAAACGAGAAAGGCTCACCCCTGAATATCTTTTACAGGAAATTGAAAAAGACATTGAAAATCTGAAAACTAGTCCAGAGAGTATTTCTAGTCGAGGAGAATCAAAAGGAAGTCTCAAGAAAGAAGTTCTAAAAAAAATAGAGTCACTTGATCGCACTCGTGAAGTGGTGACGTTCTATACTTTGTATGAACAAGAGAAAAAGATACAAGGTGTAATGGATTATGATGATGTACTTGAGTATGCTGTTCGTATTGTTGAGATATCAGAAGACGCTCGTGCTGAAATAAAAGAAGAATATTTATACGTCCTTATTGATGAACATCAAGATTCTAGTGGTGTTCAAAACAAGTGCATTCGTACTATCTGGCAAGGTGAAGAAAAGCCAAACATTTTTGTCGTGGGTGATGACAGACAACTGATTTATGGATTTGGAGGCGCATCACTTTCGTATTTTGAAGAATTCAAAACAACATTTGGCAAAGCTCGATATATTACGCTTACAGAAAATTATAGATCAACTAAGCCAATCCTGCATCTTGCTGATACGCTGCTGCAAAGTGTTTTGACGACAGATACATTGAAAAGTAATCGCACAGAAGAACATGCCGTGTTACTTGAAGAATATACCTACCCTCGAGATGAGATTCTTGGTGCTGGACTATTTTTCAAAAACCAGATTAAAAAAGGTCTTCCTCCTGAAAAATGCGCACTACTTGTGCCAAAAAATCACCATGTGCGCGAAGCTGTTGAGATATTAAAAAATATGGGCTTGCCTGTGCGTTCAAGCGGTTCAGTATCATTCTTTTCTGTTCATGAGACAGATATGTTCCGTCGCGTGCTTAGCATCGTCGCAGATCCAATGAATGAAGTGTCGGTAGGGAAATCCCTTTTTGATATTACTTCCAATATACCGCCACTTGTTGCACATGGATTTTTACGTTCACCTGCGGCAAAAAACCTCTCGGTGCAATCACTTCTACATCATGCGGATACTGGCGGTCTTTTTGATGAACACGATCCTATTGTCATGTGGGGTAAAAAACTAGAAGGATGGATAGAGTATGCACGTACGGCATCTCTTGTGCAAACAATACAACATATTGGAAACGAGCTATGTATCAACACTGCAGATGATCACGAAGTATTAATTCGGAGGGTTGAAGTGGTGCGAACTATGATTCATCTTGGTACAGAGCGTCTTGCGCGCCACCCAAAAGAAACAATGAAAACTTTTGTAGAATATCTCAATCGACTGGAAGAGTACAATCATACAATACCTCTCGCTGTTCTTGAGGGGAGTAAGGGTATTAGTGTACTGACGCTTCATGGATCAAAGGGTCTTGAGTATGATAGTGTGTGGATTGCTCATATGAATGAAAGTACTCTTATGGCACAAAAGAGACTCGGATTCACACTCCCTGAGAGTATTGCTGCTCTTATAGAAGAGAAAGATATCATGGTTGCAAAGCGTGAAGTCTATGTGGCGATTACACGAGCAGAACGAATGTGTGCGCTTTCGTATGCTTTTTCATCACATACAGGGTCTCCACTTGAACTCGCGCATGTTGTTGCAGGAATACCAAAAACACATTTTATACAAAAAACAAAAGAAGAAACAGAACAAATACTCCTTGAGGAAAGTCCATCCGTATATATAGATACAAACCGAATACCTCAAACAGACAATACGACTCAACTCATAGAGACAGTTCGGGATGAATATGCACAGAAGAAGGTTTCAGTAACACTACTCAATAACTTTTTTGAATGTCCGTGGAAATGGTATTTCCGTAATTTGTTACAACTTCCAGAAGCAAAAACAGATAGTCTGCATCTCGGAAGTGCGGTTCACGAAACGATTGAATATATATTGAAACAAAAAGTATCACCAACAAAATCTCTTATAAAAGAACAAGTGTTGTTGTATTTTGAAAAAAATGGGATACAAGAAGGGGAGACACTTTCTCAAATGATTGCGGACGCGATAGAGATAGTAACACGCTTTGTGTCTATGTATATGGAACATGTTGCCAAAGATTATGTCACTGAACGTCCAGTATCTTGTAAGGATGTATTGTTTCCCGAATTGACCATGTATGGAAAATTGGACTTAACAGAGCGATTTCCTGATGGTAGTGTTTGTGTTACTGATTTTAAAACAGGAAAAGCAAAAACAAAAAATGAGATAGAAAAACGTGATGATGAACAACGACTATCTTCATATATGAGACAACTCGCAATGTACGCATACCTTATTCGTACAACAGAAAAGAGTACAGATACTGTTAATTCCCGATTACTGTTTCTTGAAGCAGATACATCAGATAAAAATGCACTCTTTAGTAAACACATAGAACAAGAAGAAATAGATCTTCTGTTGAAAGATATTGCTGACTACAGTACTTGGCTCAAAGACGGTTCATGGATACATCGTCCATGTCATTTCAAGGCTTATGGTTCAGGTGCGCAAGAATGTACATATTGTGCCCAAGCAAAGCGAGTGTATGGTATCTAGAATTTACTGTATCCCATTATCAAGCCATCCGATATAATATCCTATCTTGAGTAATACGAGTAATGTCGCAGTGAGTACAATGTACCACACGACAAGTGCCTTTTGTGTTTGAGGTTTTGGAGTGTGATGTTCCATAGCATAACTATACCATATATACGATGTGATGTTCTTGAAAAAATACCCTTAAAAAGGTAGTATAGGATATATGCAAGAATATGAAATTATCCTTTTTTACAAATACGTCCACATTGCGGATACGCAAGCACTTCTTGAACATCAACGAGAACTCTGTACACGACTTGAACTAAAAGGGCGTACAATTATTGCTATTGAAGGGATCAATACCACACTCGAGGGTACAAAAGAACATATTGCAGAATATCTCGCTGACTATTTGAGTGACCCACGGTTTGCAGATACACACATCAAGCGAAGTGTTGGTACTGGTGATGCTTTCCCAAAACTCTCTATCAAAGTCCGTCCTGAAATTGTATCACTACATCTTGGTACTTGTGATGTTGATCCGAATCAAACAACGGGCATTCATTTGAAACCAGAAGAACTGCACGAATGGATTCATTCTGACAAAGAATTTTTTATTGTCGATATGCGCAATGCATACGAACACAAAGTAGGTCAGTTCGAAGGGTCTATTTGTCCACCGATGGATAATTTTCGTGATCTTCCAAAATTTATAAAATCCATTGAGCATTTAAAAGACAAAGTAGTTCTCACTGTGTGCACAGGTGGAGTTCGATGTGAAAAAGCTTCAGGGTATCTCATTACACAAGGATTTAAAAACGTGTATCAACTCGATGGGGGAATCGTTTCATATATGGAAAAGTATCCTAATGAAGATTTCAAAGGCAAGCTCTATGTTTTTGATCAACGTGTGATGATGGGCTTCTATACTGATGATCCAAAACATCAAGTGATTGGTCGCTGTGAAGGATGTGACAGTGCGTGTGAGAAGTTCGTAAACTGTGTGAATGATAACTGTCACCGCCACTTCATTTTCTGTGATTCATGTGTGAATGCAAAAGGGAAGCCGGTATGTCCTCATGGTTGTACTATGACGAGACGGAGTAAGTCTGTAAAAACTCCTTTCTGGAAGAAAATCACTTCTTTTTTCAGTAAATAAGAATCTAAAAGTACCAAAAATCCCCTAAATATAGGGGATTTTTGGTACTTGACAAATACATTATAATATGATAATATGTGCATGGAATAAAGGTTAGTATTTTTCTCAGTAGATTGAGTCTTTTGAGAAAAATACTAACCCCTTAATCCTTTAAAAATGAAGAAAGTTTCAAAATCAACTACTGCTCAAGTAAGAAAAGATCGTTCATCTTTGTATGCAGCAATAGCAATAATTATATTAGTTGCCTTTGTGGGCATGAGTGCTAAATGTCAAACTGTGAAAGATACAGTAAAAAATGAATTGGGTAGATTGTATAAAGTAACACCTGTAATTCAGCTTGAAGCTAATAAAAACTTCAAAGTCAATGACTTTTTTAAAACTAAAGAAAATGGTGGAATATTTCTTTATGTTGGTGATAATATCTTTAATTATTTTAATGAAGAGGTAAAAAATTCACCTGTAAAAGAATTGGCAAGTTATGAATTTATCAAAGATATAAATGAAAAAGACATCATTAGTTATGTAAAAGAAGGTAATATTTATGAAGAATTAGACCTTTCTCATATTAAACAAATTTGTGAACGTCACATCGTGAAAGGAGAAAAACTTTTACTTGAAGATGGTGAGGTAAATTTGTTTTGGATACGTAATAAAAAAGATGATCTTTACGAGGTTTATGTGCTTTTTGATGGTGATGGTTGGAGTGTGAGTGCGCGTTCATTCATTGCTTCACGAGTATGGAGTATGGGCACTAGGTTTTTCTTTCAAAAATAATATTTTTGTATCTTTTGATACTTTCACTTTATAAGCTCTTCAATTTTGAAGGGCTTATTTTTTTGTCTAATTTCTGATATGATAATCCCATATGGAAATCAATATCAATACAGACGCCCAAGAAGCGATTCTCAAAACCCTTGAAGACAGAACTGATCCAGAAGCATTTCGTATCAAAAGATATTTGGAAATGAAGGATCTTTCTCGTACGACTGAAAGTCCACTTTTTGAAATCGCAGAGAAAGTGAAGCAAGTTCCAGCTCTTTCGGGGTTTGATATTATTACTATCCCAGAGGTTATTTCTACAGAAATTCTTTTTGATCTGTTTGATTTTGCGCCTGATCACGTTGCTCGAAGCAAATCTGATACGTACTACATAGATGAACAAAATGTCTTGCGTACGCATGATACTGTTTTTTGGTATTACTATTTGAATGATCCTGGGGTACAAAATCGTATTGCAAATGGTCAGACACTTGGTGCCCTTTGTCATGGAAAAGTATATCGAAAAGACGAAATTGACCGAAAACACATGAACATATTTCATCAAATGGGAGGTTGGTATTTACAGCCAGATTCTATGGGGATCATGCCTATTGAATCATTGAAAGAAGTGCTTCGTGAGATTGTCGAACATGTCTTCGGTAAAGATACAGAATATCGATTCCTCGATGATACATTTCCATATACAGATCCTTCGCTTCAGATAGAGGTTATGATCAACGGCCAATGGCTTGAAATCATGGGAGGTGGCATGCCGAAGAAAAGTGTTTTGAAGAAACTTGGTCTCGAAGGGTATAATGGCTGGGCGTTTGGATTTGGACTTGAACGACTCGCTATTATCGGTATGGAGCTTCCCGATATTAGACTACTTTGGTCAGAAGATGAACGGGTACAAAAGCAACTCAAGCTCGGTCAGAAGTATAAAGAAGTTTCTAAATATCCAGCAGTAATACGCGATATTTCTTTCATTGTTGATACTGCATCCTTTTCTCCGAATGACTATTTCGACCTTGTGCGTGATGTCATCGGTGATATGGCAGAAGAAATGGCATTGATTGACGAGTATGAAAATGCAGAAAAATTTGGCGCAGGAAAGAAAAGTTATGCGTATCGAATCACGTACAGATCACTCGATCGCACCCTTACTGACACAGAAGTAAATGAGCTTCACAAAAAACTTGAACAAGAAACAATGCGACTATATAACGCAACGATTCGATAAAAAAATCCCTGATACATTCAGGGATTTTTTAGTGTACATACGGACTATCACTCTCGATAATCTCGGGTGAGATAAGTGGAAGTCTCGTTGTGAGTGATATGTGCTTCTCGATGAATCGTACGACGGTCATCGTATCTGCGTATCTATTGTCACTACCGAGGATCACCACTGCAAATGGTCGTATTTGTCCATCAATAGTGCGTTTGAATACTGCAATATTTGTTTGTTTTGCGGGGTTGGTAAAACCACTCTTTCCGCCAATATAGCCATCTTCTCTCAAGAATTGGTTGTGTGTGAACCATACATGTCTCGATGTCTTGTATTGTGAAATACGAGAAATATCAAGCAAGTAAGGCTTTTCTTTGTAGATGTGTTGTACGAGCGCAAACAAGTCTCGTGCAGTAGAAATATTATTTGGAGATAATCCACTTGGGTCTTCAAAACGACTATGAATCATGCCAAGCTCAAGTACTTTTTCATTCATACGAAGCATGAAATTTTTTCGGTTGAGCTGTTCCGCGATAATTTCTGCGGCGTCATTACTTGATTCAAGGAGTAGTGGAAAAAGAAGATTTACGTTTTGGATTTTTTCACCAACACTAAAATTCCCATTTTTGCCATAGGTCGCAAGTGCGCGTTCTGATACTTTTGCAAAATCTTTTTGCGGAATGAGCTCTACTGCAACGACTGCGGTCAGAAGTTTACTCACAGAAGCAATGGCACGTTCTTCTTCTGCATTATATGCGAGTATGACATCACCTGTTTCTAGGTCTGCAACAAAAAAACTTTTTGCACTTACTCTAATTTGAGGAGATTTATCTTTTACTGTATAGAGTTGCTGGTGCTTGAATTCTGCAAGAGAAAAATTAATCGTCAGTGGGCGTGGCGGATTGATCTTGTTACGAAGCACATCCCATGCGATACTCATATCTTGTCCTACTTTTGGGATAACATAGGTGAGCACGATGCGACCACCTTCAATTAGTGGTTTGTGGAGTACGAGAATAGCAACAAAAAAGAGTATCGCTTTTTTGAGACGAGAAGTACGCGTTTTTATAGGATGCATATGTATCTATTATACAAAAATATAATCAATTGTCTTTTTTATAGTATCCACATTTTTTACTTTAATACGAACACTACCGCCAACTTGATATGTCGTACCACTGTTTTTGCCGATAATCATCATATTCTTTTCGTCGAGACTGTAGAAATCATCACCAATATCTTTGAGACGAATCATACCTTCACATTTTGTTTGTTTTTCTTCTACGAAAAGACCCCATTCACTGACACCGGTAATTGTCCCGTCATACACTTCTCCGACACGGTATGACATATATTCTACTTGTTTGTATTTGATTGATGCTCGCTCTGCGTCTGCTGCTTCTTTTTCACGTACAGATGAAATCGTACAAATATTTTCATATTTCATTTGATCATTTACGGGAATCATTTTTCCATCAAGGTATACTTGCAATAGTCTGTGTGCAATCACGTCTGGGTAGCGTCTAATCGGTGATGTGAAGTGTGTGTAATAATGAAAAGCCAATCCGAAGTGTCCGATATTTTTTGTCGAATATACAGCTTTTGCCATAGAGCGAATAACTGCACGGTGAATCGTATCTTTCTCAGGTTTTCCTTCAAGTGAAGCGAGGAGTTTGTTTATTTCTTGAGAGGGAATAATGCCGTCTTTTTCAAAAATAGGATATCCGAGACGTTTCAAGAAGCCGACAAGGTCAGCTGTCTTTTCTTCATCTGGTTTGTCGTGAATACGGTATATATACACGTGATCATCTTCATTCCCGCCTTTTTTTGCAACGAATTCAGCAACCTTCTTGTTGGCGAGAAGCATGTATTCTTCGATCATGCGGTTTGTATCACCGCGTGTTTTTATGTACACACCAATTGGAACTCCTTTTTCATCGAGTTTGAATTTCACTTCATCTTGATCAAGTGACACTGCGCCGTGTTCAAAGCGCTCTTTGGTCATCTTCTTCGCAAAGGTATTCATGAGATTGAGCTCATCGTAATAGAGTCCAGTTCCTATGTCGAGTATTTCTTGTGCTTCTTCATAACTGAATCGTTTGTCTGAGTGAATGATTGTTCTACCGAACCATTCGCTAATAAGATCTCCTGCTGGTGAGAATGTAAAAACTGCACCGAAAGTCAATCGGTCAACATCCGGCATAAGACTACAGAGATCATTCGATAGCACTTCTGGAAGCATCGGGATGGTACGGTCAACGAGATAGACTGATGTTGCGCGTACAGAAGCTTCTTTGTCGAGTGCACTACCTTCTGGCATGTAGTGTGACACATCTGCAATATGAATACCGATTTCTATCGTGCCGTCCTCATTTTTCTTGAATGAAAGTGCATCATCAAAATCTTTTGCATCTGCTGGGTCGATGGTAAAAGTGAGTGTCTCACGGAAATCACGACGAGTATCAGTGTCAGCGATCACTCCGCGTGTTTTTAATGCTTCCGCTTCTTCCGTAACATGTTCAGGAAATACATTTGTAAATCCTTTTTCA
>CAZJJM010000015.1:0-11997 GCA_964546355.1 uncultured Candidatus Saccharibacteria bacterium
ACTCGTGGCAATACGATCTCATTCGGTTCTTTTGCTTTGAAAGCAGAAACACCGGCACGTGTTCGTTCAAACCAACTCGAGTCTGCTCGTAAGGTAATGTCTCGTACACTTACCAAAGTCGGCAAATTCTGGATTCGTGTTTTCCCTGATCGACCGATTACTCGTAAACCTGCCGAAGTATCGATGGGTAAGGGTAAGGGAGATCTCGACGGGTACTGTTTTGAAGTCCGCCCAGGTCGTATTATTTTTGAAGTAGATGGCGTATCAGCGGAAATTGCAAAAGAAGCACTCCGCAAAGCTGGAACAAAATTACCAGTAAAGACTCGCATCATAAGCCGAGAATCATAATATGAAAAAACAAGAAGACTTCTCAAAACTATCAGATGCTGAAATTCAAAAGGAAGTTATCGCAACTCGCGAAAAGCTTCGTCAGTTTAGATTCAGTCAAGTTACCACTCGAACAAAGAATGTCAAAGAAGGATCACTCCTCAAGAAACGCATTGCTCGATTGTTGACTACAACAAACAAACCAAAGAACGCATAACGTATGAAAACAACAACAGTCACAAAACAAAATAAAGTCTTAAACGGTGTCGTTGTCTCAGACAAGATGGACAAGACTGTTGTCGTGTCTGTGACACGCTTCGTTAAGCATCCGAAATACCAAAAATTCGTGAAGATCAGCAAGAAGTACAAAGCGCATGATGAGAACAATGCGCACAAGGTCGGTGATACAATTGAGATTGTTGAATCTCGACCATTGTCTAAAGACAAACATTTTACCGTAGTTGCATAGCCTCAAGGCGAATTAATATATGATTCAAGATGGAACAGTAGTAAAGATTACAGATAACGCCGGCGGTAAAGTTGGCAAGGTGTTCAAGGTACCAGGTGGCGCACATCGTCGCTATGCAGGTATTGGTGATACTGTTATTATTTCTGTAAAAGTTGCAGAACCTCGTAAGGGTGTTAAGAAGAAGGATGTACACCATGCTGTTGTTGTGCGCACTCGTGCAGCACACCGTCGTAAGGATGGGTCATACATTCGCTTTGATGATAATGCAGTAGTAATTCTCGAAAAAGGCAAGAAAGATCCAAAAGCAGGTCGTATCTTCGGTCCTATTCCACGTGAACTTGCAGAGCGTGGATATCAGAAAATCGTTTCTCTTGCACAAGAGGTACTATAATTTTTTATATATGAAAATCAAAAAAGGAGACAATGTAATAGTAATTACTGGACGCGATAAGGGCAAGAAAGGAACTGTCGTGAAAGCACTTCCAACAATCAACAAAGTTGTGGTTGAAGGAGTGAATATGCGCAAGAAGCACCAGAAACCTCGCAAGAGTGGAGAGAAGGGTAGTATGATCGAAACACCTCGACCATTGCACGTATCAAATGTGAAGAATACTGACACTGCTTCTAAGAAGAAAGTAGCTTCAAAGAAAAAAGCTGCATAATATTTGTATACTCATATGAAAACTATTAAAGAAATCGAAAAAACAGCATATGTAAGTCTCAAGGATCGCTTCGGATACAAGAATCCTATGGCTGCTCCACGTTTTGTGAAGATCGTGGTGAATTCTGCTACTGGTTCTGGTATCAAGCGTGATCCAAAGCGTAATGAACTTGTCATGAGTCGTCTTGCAAAAATCACTGGTCAAAAGCCAACTGTTCGTGCTGCAAAGCAATCTGTTGCGAGTTTCAAAGTTCGTCAAGGAGATCCTATCGGTGTATCTGTAACACTCCGCGGTGCACGTATGTACTCTTTCCTCGAAAAGTTCTTCAATGTTGCAATTCCTCGTACAAAGGACTTCCGTGGCATTGAGCGCAAGATCGTAGACGATATCGGTAACCTTACTCTCGGTATCAAAGAACACACAATCTTCCCTGAAGTTGCTGATGAAGAATTGAAAGATGTCTTCGGTCTCAGTCTCACGATGGTAACTACTGCAAAGACAAAGGATGAAGCACTCGCATTCTTTGATCTCATCGGATTCCCGTTCAAGAAATAATTTTTTACAATACAAAAAACACCACAGAATATGTGGTGTTTTTGTATATTGGGGATAACAATACTTGCAAAATGGCTGCCATGGGGGGTACACTAAGTATGTTATACAATAATTTTATTTTAGAATTCATATGATACAAAAAGAACATATTCTCGGTGGCTTGATCGCAATCATTGTCATCACTGGTGTGCAGATTGCAACACAAATGCAAATGCAAAAAATTACCAAACAAGTAGAAATGGTGCAAGAAAATCTTTCTGCAAAAGTCATTGCTTCTCTTGATGAGGAAAAAATAACAGAACAAGAAGACTCTTTTACAAGAGATGAGTTGATAGAAATAGAAAAAATGTTTGAAATAGCTTCATCAAATTTTGTAGATACTCCTGATATGCAAATTTCTCTTTGGAATCGGATTCGTAGAAAAATTTGCCGAGACACAGGTGGTACTTGGACTGGTGCACCTGCGAGTGATTGTGATTGGCCTAAGGCTCTTAATCAAGGTTCTCCTGTTGTGCAAGAATAAATATATCAAGCATATAAAAAACCGACAATTGTCGGTTTTTTATATGGTATAGTGTGTCTATGAAATATACCTATATAGATATTCACTCACACCTGAATCTCTCACCACTCTATGAACGACGAGAGGAAATAGTGGCTCTTTTGCGAGAAAAGAATATGGCGACGATTACCATTGGGACAGACCTTGCGACCTCACAGAAGGCAGTTGATTTGGCGCATGAATATCCAGATGTATTATTTGCGTGTGTTGGGTTACATCCTGCAGATAATGCACAAGAAGTATTTGATATGGATGCATATGAAGCACTTGCTCGTGATGGAAAGGTGGTCGCGATTGGCGAATGTGGACTTGATTATTTTCGAGATCAATCTGAAGAAAACAAAGCCCGTCAAAAAGAAATTTTCTTACAGCACATTGCACTCGCACAAAAGGTACAGAAACCACTCATGATTCATGCTCGGCCAAGTAAGGGGACAATGGATGCCTACGAAGATGTACTTATTATTCTTGAGTCCACAGAAGATTGTCCGCGAGCGAATTTCCATTTCTTTGTCGGAGATATTCCTATCGCAAAACGTATCCTCGCAATAGGAGGTACGATGTCATTTGATGGACCGATTACCTTCAGTCGTGACTATGATGAAGTGATCGCATTTCTCCCGATCGAATCGATCATGGCAGAAACGGATGCGCCATTTGCTGCGCCTATGCCATATAGAGGCAAGACCTGTGAACCATGGATGGTCGAGGAAATAGTCACTCGTATTGCCGAGATTAAAAAACTTCCCGAAGAAGATGTCGTACGAATACTGACTGCAAATGCTCTCCGCGTGTTTGCTTTGACAGAATAAGTGATTTTTGTTACAGTAGAGCCATGATTCCCGTTCGAGATAGTCCTTTTGTGGCTTTCTCGCAAGGTCCGAAATGGGAACTTTTTAACCGTTATTTATTATCCAGTCTCACGACTGGATCTCGTTATGGAAAATACAATACAAGATACAGAAACACGTATGTATGAACTCTCATACCTACTCGTGCCAACACTTGATGAAGAGACCGCTACAGGTAAAGCAGTAGAGGAACTCAAGAAGCTTATTTCAGAAAAAGGTGGTACAATCTTTGATGAAGAGGCTCCTCGCATGATTCCGCTTGCATACGAAATGCGTCCAACAATCATGAACAAGAACTACCGTTTCTCTGAAGGATACTTCGGATGGATCAAGTTCGATATGATTGGTGAAGACACTATCGTTTTGCGTGATGCGCTCCGTCTCTCAGAAACAGTATTCCGATTCATGATCATCCACACCGTTCGAGAATCAGTAGTCCGCAAGGTTACTATTCGTTCAGAAGCTCGTCGTTCAAAGAAAGATGACGAAGTACTCGCAGATGCACTTGAAGAAGGTGCTGTCCAAGAGGAAGTCGTTGTTGATGCGCCTGTTGAAGAAGAAACTGTAGTAGTGGAAACAGCAGTCGAATAAATTTACTAAACATAATATATTTTCGTTATGTATCTCAATAAAGTACAACTCATCGGTAATCTTACTCGTGATCCAGAAATGAAAGCACTCCCAAATGGGACAAAAGTTACTTCTTTTGCACTTGCAACCAACAGAACCTACAAGGATCAATCTGGTGCAAAGAAAGAGTCTACTGAATATCACAATCTTGTGTCTTTTGGACGACAAGCAGAAGTGATCGCACAGTATGCAAAAAAGGGAGCAAGTCTGTATGTCGAAGGACGTTTACAGACACGCAGTTGGGATGACAAAACTTCAGGTGAGAAGAAATATCGCACTGAGATTCTCGTGGAACAACTTCAACTAGGACCACGTGCTTCAGGTGCTGGTATGTCACAAAATACACCAACATCAACTGGACCAGCTCAAAAAACTGAAAAGCAAGATGATGATTTTGGTGGTAGTATTGAGTATCCAGACGAAAGTATTAATCTTGACGATATTCCGTTTTAATCAAATTTTATGAAACAAGACTATTTTTCAGCAAATAACATCAAACACATCGATTACAAAGATGTTGAAATGTTAAAAAAATTCTTGAATCCAAGTGCTCGTATTCTTTCTCGTAAGCGCACAAACTTGATAGCCAAGAATCAGCGTAAACTCGAGAATGCAATCAAGCGTTCACGATTCATGGGATTGCTACCCTTTGTGTCAAAATAAAGAGTACTCTCTAAAAAAACACCTCGAATGTCGAGGTGTTTTTTTGTGATTTATTTTTGTGCACGTTCTACGTATTCACCGTTTTCAGTATTGACGACAATGTTGTCTCCGATATTGATGAAGAGCGGAGCACTGATCACTGTGCCGTTTTCGAGTGTAACTGGTTTGTTACCACTGTTCGCACTATTGCCTTTTATGGAAGGTGGAGCATCTTTGACCAAGAATTCCATTTTGATTGGGACTTTGATAGAAATGATCTGCTCTTCGTCACCATCATCATACACGAGTGCTGTGACTGTGTTGTTATCTTTGAGGAATTTTGATGCGTCACCAAGAAGTTTTTCTTCAAGTTTGAAGCGATTTTTGAGATCTTTTGGATCAACGAACCAAAACTCACTCTTGTTTTTATATAAAAACGTTACATCACGTTTTGTAATATCTGCTTCTTCTACCTTGTCTGAACCTTGGAAACTTGTCGTAAACGCCCGTCCTGTAGTCAGGCTACGCAATTTGACCTGATTCTGAGGTTTACGTTGCTGTGTGCGTGCAACATGAGATTCCATGACTTCACATGGTTGATTCTCGTATACGATTATTTTTCGCTCTTTGATTTCATTGTATTCAAGTAGTGCCATAATATCTTTATTTTAATAGGTTTTTTAGTAAAAACCCCGGAAAGGGGATTGAATCTATTATATCAAATAAAGATTAAAAGTCTATTTTCATCTAAGTCTATTGACAAATCCACTGATAATTGTGTATATTTAAGTTAGAAAATAAACCTTTAAAAATAAAATAAAATGAAAACAACTACACTTCTCTTTGTGACTATGTTCACATGTCTTTTCTCGCTTGCTGTACATGCGCAAGTTCCTTCACCATTGTGGTCAGAATGTTTAGGTGGTGATTCTATTGATTACAGCAGTTCAATCTGCCACGTGTCTAATCAAAAGGTACTTATGTGTGGCTACACAAAATCTTCATTACCTAATCCGGCTACGCATTTTGATGCTTTTGTGATCAAAAAAGATGAAAATGGAAATACTCTTTTTACAAAAACATACGGAGGGGTACAAGATGATTATTTTCACAAAGGTATTGAATTGCCTACTGGTGAATTTTTATTTATCGGTTCAACTACATCATCGAACCTTCCTGGTTTCCATGGTTTTTTACATGATATTTTGATCGTTAAAACAGATTCATTAGGAAATACAATCTGGACAAAATGTTACGGAGGAACAGGTACTGATATTGCACGAGATCTTGTGTATTCAAACAATACGTACACACTTGTTGGTGAAACAGAATCAAATGATGGAGATTTTTCTGGTATGCATAATGCACCACTTACTTCATATTTCGATATGTTTATTTTGAAGTTAGATACTTCAGGAACAGTTCTTTCAAGTAAGTGCATTGGTGGATCAGAAGATGACCGTGCATCAAGTGTGGTTCTGTTACCAGACAATACTGTTGCTATCATAGGGAGAACAAGTTCACCTAATGATGGTGATGTTCTCGATAATCATTCCGTTACAGGAAGTCATGATATATTTGTTTGTAGGGTAACTGCAAATTTAAATATTTTATGGTCAAGATGTATTGGAAGTACGAATGGTGAAATTGGAACCTCTGGATTACTTAAAGATGATTATCTTTTTGTTTCTGGTTTTGGTAACTCTTTTGTGGATGGTGATATTACTCAAATTGTCGGTGAATACGATATTATTTTGAGTAAAATTGACACTGCAGATGGTACACCAATTTTTGTGAAGTGTTATGGTACACTCGGAAATGAAAGAAATTTTAGTCTTAAAGAAACATCCTCGGGAAATCTTTTACTCGGTAATATTACAACATATCCTGCATATTCAGGTCAATCAGATGCGTTTGTAATCAGTATTAACACGAGTGGCGCTATTCAATGGGATATCACTTTTGGTGGTCCTGATTACGATCAGTTTACAGATATTCTTCCTTTGGACATGGAAAACTTCATGATATTCGGTTATACGACTTTACAGAGTGGATATCCTGGATATATCGGTGGGGGAACAGACTGGTTGTTGATAGGAAGCTACGTTCCTTTTCAGCCATTTGCTCCTCTTACTACAGAGACACAGTTTATTGCCGTAGAAAAATCAGATATCTCGGTATCACCGAATCCTTCTACTGGAATGATACGTGTCAGTATTCCATACGAAGACACTTCTTCCGAAGCAATTGTTTCTTTTTTTGACTTATCTGGAAAAATAGTTTTATCAGAAAAAACATCAGAGATGATGTATATTACAGATATCACTCATTTTCCGAAAGGTCTGTACGTTCTTTGTGTACAAAGTGGGATACAAACTTTCTATAAGAAAGTGCAAAAAATGTAATTCATACGATGAATTACAAAAGCCGATGAATTTATTCATCGGCTTTTTTAGTGGGGAATTTATAGAGAGATGTTATTCTGCAGCGCTTGATACTTGGATTTCACCGAAACGTGCACGGATTTGTTTCAAGATATCTGCACTGAGTTTTGGATTTTCTTTTAGATATGTACGTGTTGCGTCATATCCACGTCCAAGCTTCACTTCTTCATTTGTTTTCGGATCTGTGTATGTGTACGAAGACCCTGTTGATTTGCCGATGATACCGAGTTTTTCTCCGAGGGCAATAATCTCTCCTTCATGAGAAATACCTTCACCGTAGATAATATCAAACTCTGTTTGTTTGAATGGGGAAGCGACCTTGTTCTTCACAACCTTTACCCGAGTGCGACCACCGACAACTTCTTCACCTTTTTTGATTTGCGCAATACGGCGGATATCGAGACGGACTGAAGTATAGAATTTGAGTGCCTTTCCTCCTGGTGTTGTTTCTGGATTACCAAACATCACACCGATTTGCATACGGATTTGGTTGATGAAGATGACTACCGTGTTTGAACGTGCAACTATTGCGGTGAGTTTACGGAGTGCTTGAGACATGAGGCGTGCTTGTTTGCCGACGTGTGATTGCCCCATGTCTCCTTCAATTTCATCTTTTGGTGTAAGTGCAGCTACTGAGTCGATGACTACGACATCAATCTTGCCAGAACGAACAAGACTTTCAGTGATTTCAAGACCTTGTTCTCCTGTGTCTGGTTGAGAGATAAGAAGGTCTTTTATCTTTACTCCAAGGTTTGCAGCATAATCTGGATCCATTGCGTGTTCTGCGTCAATATACGCACATACACCACCCATTTTTTGTGATTCTGCTACGATGTGGAGCGCAAGAGTTGTTTTACCACTTGATTCTGGTCCAAATATTTCAATAATACGTCCACGTGGTACACCTCCGACACCGAGTGCCATATCAAGACCAAGTGATCCAGTAGGGATAACATTTACTCCACGCTTTGGGGCATCACCGAGTTTCATGATCGCTCCTTCTCCAAATTTTGTTTGAATCGCTTTGATTGTATCTGCGATCTCGGCACCGTCACTTTCTGATTTTTGTTTTTTTACTGCTTTTTTTGCAAATGCCATAAATATTTTTTAAAAATTAACTATTATCTGTATCCTTTGCGACATACACGCGATATTCTTTCGTAGTAAGTGTATCAAATTTATCTTTTGCATGCACGGTAATGATTGAATATCCAGGGGAGAGAAGTATCGTGTCGCTGAAGACTCCTTTTTGGTCAATCTGGATATTTTTGCCATTAATCTCAAGTACTGTTGCGTGTTTTGCTATACCGTGGAGTGTAACAAGAGGATTATCGAGCATGCTGCCATTGATGACACCTTCGACAGTAAGTTTGACTCCGTTACGCAAGTCACTTGTTCGAGAAAAAGCAAATCCTACAATGAAGAGAAGTAAGAAGAAAATAACACTGGTGCGAATTTTGAATCCAAGTGATGTTGCCATATATTAGAGTGTTTCTCCTGTTGTTACAGTGTCTTCGACCGATTCTTGCATAGAACCTTGTGGGCGTTCTAGTACTTCACGTGGTTTTGCGCCATTTCCTGGTCCTACAATACCTCGTTCTTCAAGTATGTCGATGAGGCGTGCAGCTCGTGCGTATCCAATACCGAGTTTGCGTTGCAAGAAGGAAGTAGATGCCTTACCTGTCTGAATAACAGTGACTCGTGCTTCTTCGTATAGGTCATCATCAGCACTCTCTTCCATACTGCTTTCAAATATTGATTTATCTTGAGTGACTGTCCCAGTGAGTTCAATGGTACTTGGAAGTTCGTCACGATATGTTTCAGAGAGATATTTGACTACTTTCTTCACTTCATCCTCAGAAATAAATGCAGACTGAAGACGTTCTGGTTGTTGCCCGTCTCCAGAAGAGTAGAGCATATCACCAGCACCAAGGAGTTTTTCGGCACCAGTAGCGTCGAGAATGGTACGTGAATCAATTTGTGATGCTACTTTGAGCGCGACACGAGTAGGAATATTGGCTTTGATGAGGCCAGTAATAACATTAACATCAGGACGTTGTGTAGAAAGAATGAGGTGAATACCGACAGCACGAGACATTTGAGCAAGACGGACAATTGCAGATTCAAGTTCACGAGGGAAGGCTTGCATAATATCTGCAAGTTCATCAATCACAATGACGATATACGGCATCTTGTCTGGAGCCCCTGCTTCAAGTGGATCGTTTTTGTTTGGCTTATATTGCTTCACGATACCGTCATGATATGATTCGATATTCTGAACAGACTCAGCTTGAAGAATGTCATATCTCCGATCCATTTCTTTTGCTGCCCATTTGAGTGCAAGAATAGCTTTCTTTGCGTCTGTGATGACCGGTGTGAGGAGATGGGGGATTTTGTTGTACAACGTGAGTTCAACACGCTTTGGATCCACCATGATGAGTCGGAGTTCTTCTGGTCCATTGCGATACAGGAGTGACGTGATAACTGCGTGAATAGCAACAGATTTTCCAGACCCAGTCGTTCCTGCAATGAGTCCATGTGGCATCTTTGCTACGTTACTAAAGACATTTTTACCAGAAATATTTCTTCCGAGCGCCACAGTGAGCGGTTTCTGTGCATGTTGGAATTTATCATCAGAAAGGAGAGAAGCGAGTCCAACTGTCGCTTTTGTTTTGTTTGGCACTTCGATACCGACAAGTGACTTTCCAGGAATCGGTGCTTCGATACGGATTGGATGTGCAGCAAGTGCAAGTCCGAGGTCATTTTGAAGGGCAACAATACGAGACACCTTCACTCCTTGCGCTGGTTTGAGTGCGTAGCGAGTCACGGTCGGTCCGATAGTGATCTCATCCATCTCGACGAGTATGCCGAAGTTCTCAAGTGTACGCTTGATGATATTTGAGTTTGCTTTTATGTCACCAACATTAGGCTTACCTTTATCTCGTTCTAGAAGTGAAAGTGGTGGCGGTACATATACTGAGTGTACTTTTTTTGGACGTGCCATCATTTCAGGAATGTCATCAGATAGTTCTTCTTCAGAAACTGTTTCTACCTCCTCTGGTTCTTGTTGAGGTGGTTCTGGTCGAGTTTCTGGTGCCTGTGCATGTTGGTCATCATTGTCTTCTGTTGTGTCCACGACAGTAGCTTCTCGTGCGATTTTTCTTCGCAATCGTGCCTCACGGATACGTTCTATTATATCTGCAAAGTTCGGGAATTTATCAAAAAGTATAACGAGTGAAATCACTACGATTGTTGAAAGGAAGAGGATACCAATTTGTTTTTCAAAAAGCTTTACGAATGGCCATGCAACAATATGTCCAATGTAGCCTCCTGCTCGAAGTGTGTTGGTACTGACGATATCGATAATCCCGAGCCCCCCAAGCATGACGAGTGTTGAACTTACCATGTGCGCAGTCATGATATTGGCACGTTCTGTTCTGATAAATGATGCACCAAGGAGAATCAATGTTGTCGGGACAAGGAAATACCCAATACCGAAAAGTTGTTTGAAGAGACTATAAGTCGCATCTCCTGCAGGTCCTGCTCGGTGGAATGAAGCCGCAATAAAAAATAGGGCTAACACAAAAAAGACGAGAGAAAAGATACCGTATTTTGTTTGCTCACTGATCGTAATCAGAGGTTCTTTTTCTTCAGGTTGCTTTGATTTTGGGTGTGGTTTTTTACTGCGGTTCTTTTCCTCATCTTTTGTTTCTGTTCTTGCCATATATGGCTTTATTTTATCACGTCTGACAACAAACACAGAAATATACTACAATATAAAAAATACACATACCCTTGTTATTTTGCCTTGTCCCATATATACTTATGACCAATAGAGTGTATACAAAAAGACAGATGATTGTGTCTTATAAAAACATACTAAGAAAAATACAAAAGGACAAGATAAAGGACTAATAATATACTTATAAAACAAGGATATGAACAACAAACGAGACAACCAACCAGAGAGAAAGACACAGCAAGTAAGCGATACTCGTGATGCTATGCAACTGCGTGCAAAGAAGCTTGTCACCGCACTCTATATGGTTACGGACTGTATAGAGACACACGACCCACTCAGATACACACTCAGGTCACTGTCGATTGATCTCCTGTTCGAGATGAGAGAGCTCGGCGCACAATCAAGCTCAGAACAACATTTTTATGAAACAGAAGTTATCCACAGTATTGATGCTATTACCGAAGAGTTGGATATCGCATATACTATTGGGTTTATATCAGAAATGAACCATTCTATATTGTCTCGTGAATTTCGTGTGTTGAAAGATAGCATTTTGGCACGACAAGCAAGTCGCTATATCGGAGATGTTCGGACACTCTTTGGGACCAGCGATCATGCAGAGCGACTTATTTTTCCAAAAGATTTATTCACTGAAACTGACGTAAAAAAGGATATAAAGGACAAGTATTCGAGCACTCCTGTAGCACCCACTGTTTCTTCACCGAGCACTTTTTTCAGATCAGAGAGTGCTACTCATCAAAAGATTAAAAAAGGACAAATTGTACCGGAAGACGATAAAAAAGATAGAAAAGAAAAGATACTCAATATTATAAAAGACAAGAAACAGGTCATGATAAAAGACATTGTGACGAGTATTACTGGATGCAGCGAGAAGACGATTCAACGGGAACTTTCAGCGCTCGTCGCCCAAGGTGTCCTTAAGAAGATCGGAGAGAAGCGATGGAGTAGATACGAGCTCAGGTAGTATCTGGTAATGTAATTTATAACCATTCTAAAAAATCACCCCAGCATTCGTGCTTGAGGTGATTTTTTATAAACATGTTTACCTTAGGATGTCGTGTTATTCGTTCTAGATACTATACTTAGGTATGT
>CAZJJM010000016.1:0-3405 GCA_964546355.1 uncultured Candidatus Saccharibacteria bacterium
AACAAACATAAAGGTTTTTACCAAAATCTCAAAGAAAACAATATGACTACCGCTTATTTCGAAAACAAAAATGCCGAGCTAATGGCAAAAGCAATCGAAAACACAAATGCATCTGTTGTCGTTCTCGGGAACAATACAGGAGGTGTAGGTAATGCAATCGTTGCAGCAGAGGCTGCAAAAAATACCTCAAACAAAACTGTTAGAAAATCTAACGGTAAAAAACCAAAAAAATCTAATACTAAATAATAAATGAAAAGTTTATTTTTCTTGGCAATGATGATACTAGGTATTATCATTGCCGCAATCTGCTTACCAGCAACATATCCATTAATAGCATTAGTGCTCTATGGAACGCTTTGGCTGATGTTGAAGTTTGGTATAATTCAACAAATATTGGACGGCTACAAAAAATATCTCGAGGAAGATGTGTACGACCTCAAGTTAAAGCCGATAGAAGAGGCTCTTCCTCAAATACAACTTGCTTTTATTCCACTCTGTGTGTATGGTTTGTTGTTATTAACCGCAAAGAATACTCCATTACTTGCTCCATATTATTGGGCATTTGATGAAAGTAGTCGCTTTTGGATTTTCCATGTAGCAATTCTAGGTTGTATTGTTACAGGCTCCCAATTAAGCAATGATCATGCGTGGGTCAAAAACGTCATGTATGGTATCACCATTGTACTTTTTATTATTCCAACCTTCTTTGAAGGAAAAGTATGGAAAATACAACAAGGCGATGAGATTGTGTATGAAATTCCTGCATATGCTCATGAACGTGTTAAGTGGTATTGGAAATCAAATAAACCATACCAAGTAAAAATCAATGACGAAAATGTCTGGTTTCAAAATGGAAAAGTTCCAAGTGATTATATTAACCCTCAACAAGTTAAAAAAATCACGATCAGAACTGAACCTGCTGATAAACCTTACATTGCGACTGTAGAAATATGGTCACGGATTGATTTGTAAGATTGTTCTTTCAACGCAAAAGCGTTGCATCATAGATGCAACGCTTTTTTTATTTCTTTCTTTTATTGGTTTGGATCGATTTGCACATTGAACTCTTGAGAGAGATCTGGGACATTGACCACACCTGTTTGTGGATTGATCTGTGTCTCATCGATACCCACAGTCCGAAGGAGAATATTCATAATGACATATACTCCGAACATAATAGTCATCCCAATCAATCCGTACATGATGTGGGTCCCTCCTGTCTCACGATCTTTTGGATTACCTCCTCCTTTGATGTATTTGAATACACCGTAGAGGAAATAGAGCATCGCGAGAATAAATACCAATGTCAAAATAGGATTGATCAAGAACTTGTTCAGACGCTTCATGAGATCAAGCACCGTGAAGTCTTCTGCAAATGCAATGAGAGGAAAGAAGAACATGGAAGATACTAACAAGTAGGATCGTTAGGATTGATGATACAGTTTGTACCTCCTTGGTCTACACCAACAGTTGTACCAATGAATCGGATGATACCCCAAATAGACACAATAACGAATAGTGCAATTGCGCCACTAATCATACCGTTTCGGGCCTCAAGTTTTGTCTTATCTTCCTTAGCAAAGACATATTTCCCAATTTCCCAAATAAAGAAGATAATCGCAAGTGTTGTTGCAAATGGAATAAACCAGTTTGCAATGTCATTGACGAAGTTAAACAACTGTGTAACCTGACCAGTTTGTGGTGTACCTTGAGTTTGTGCCAAAGCAACTACTGGAAGCATTGAAAGCGCTGACAATGAAAGAAACTTTTTCATATTATTAAAAAATTATTACTATAAATTATAGTGACTGATAATATTAACTAACCTACTTAGTATACCACAAAAACCTAGCTGTCTAGTGGATTATTGTGGAGATTGCTGTTGAGGGGTTCGAGGTAAAAACACCGCCCCTGTTCCACCAAAAAAGGTGTTACGCAAGAATCCAACAAGTCCCCACATAGAGACAATAACAAAGATAGAGACCACTCCGTAAACCATAAAATTACGGCCTTCTTCACGTTTTTTAGAATCAGCAGCATTCTTGATATATTGCACAATCCCCCACACAAAGACACTGATAGCGATCGCAAATAGCAGCGGAATAATCGATACAGTTATAATACATTTGAAAAATAGAAGTATATCCAGAACAGTAACAAATGAAGTCGGACATGTTCCAGAATTATCAGGAATTGAACTCGATATCGTATTTGACGTTTGACTGTTGAATTGGTTTGGATTAGCTACATTATTAGTAGTCCCTGTAGAAAAATCATTTTGATTTGCGAGGTCTGCACTATTCAAGTTCGTTTGTCCGGAAACAACTGGATTTGTATTTGACTGAACCCCGACACCACCAACTCCGAACTGACCACCTGTTTGAAACACAGAACCTGAGCCAATAGGTGTGACTGTCTGCTGTATTTGCACATATGCATCAAGCCATGATCCTCCTTGGAATGATCCTTGTAGTTGCTGTGCGCGTGCAAATGACGTAGGTAACAAAAACACACAACACACTATTCCGAGAAAAAATGTTGTTGTTTTTGTGGAGAAATTTTTCATACAATAAGATTATTGTTCTTGAGGTAAACTTGGCACAAAAGTGGTAGATACACCGAAGGTATTGCCCAAGAAACCAACAAGTCCCCAAATAGAAATCATGACAAACAAAGATACGATGCCGTAAATCATAAAACTTCTTCCTTCTTCACGTTTCTTCGGTTCATTGGTATTCCTCAAGTATTGAATCACGCCCCAAATAAATACACCAACCGCAACAGCAAAGAGTAGTGGAATAAGAAAGCCAGAAATGACACATTTTGCATACTCAATAATATCAACAATAGTAGTGAAATTATTGGAACAGGTAGTTGTGGCAACTGTTGGTGACACACCTCCGCTTGCAGAACCTCCACCCGCACCACCAGAAAATTGTGCGTAAACAAGTGTAGTTTGTAATAACCCACAAAGAAGTAATATACTCAAGAAGATTTTTTTAGTATGTGATATTTTCATATATATTATGATCCGTTAACGATCTGATTGACTGTCCCTGCAAGTGCCTTTGCGATAATCCATGCTGAGAGCAGAATCGTTCCTCCAATCAGTGTCCATTTCAATGTTTCTTTTGCTGTTCCGAGTTCTTTAGGATCACCTTGTGCTTTTACGAAAAGGAAGCCTGAATAAATAATCATCAATGCTACGAATGGTACACCTATCGTGAGAATGATGTTAAGTAATTTTACAATAAGACCATTGAGTGTGGTGATATTCTTGAGTGGATTATTAATCTTGATTGAAAAAGCAGTACCACTCGGCTGTGAATCTTGATTAGAACCTCCATTTGTACCAGCACCTCCTGTGCCGGTACCACCAGTACCAGAAACACCGCCTTCTCCACC
>CAZJJM010000016.1:3505-11570 GCA_964546355.1 uncultured Candidatus Saccharibacteria bacterium
TACCAGCACCTCCTGTGCCGGTACCACCAGTACCAGAAACACCGCCTTCTCCACCTTGCGCAAACACAACACTGGGTATAGAGATAGCGGTAACACTACCAAAAAATAGGGTTATTCCTAAAATAATTGCGGATATCTTTTTCATATGTGATAAGTATATCATAGTATTTCTGTGTGTGAATTAATAAAATGTAGAAAAGATTGTACTGTCATATCCGAGTCCGACCAATACCAGTTTGATAATCAACCATGCAGCAAGTACAACAACCAACCCAATAAGAATATTTACAAAAATATCTTTTGCTTGTTTTCTCTTACCTGGATTATCACCACTCGTCATCAAAAGGTATCCTGCATACACTACCGCAATAACAAACAGTGGAAAGAATAAATAGTTGAGAGAAAAATTAATCACATTTTCTATCAATTGTAGTACGTGCTCAAAAGTACACATATCTTCACCAGGACCACCACAAGGAATCAGGTTTGTACCAGTTGCTGTTTCAGCACGAGCAAAAAATGGCATTGCCATACTTGTCAGCAAAAATGGGAGGCTTTTAATCTGAGAAAAAAATCTTTGCATATACATTATTTCAATCCATTTCCTGTAGTTGGAATTATCTTAAAAGGTTTCAACAATTGGTCGAGTCTATCTTGCGCTTCGACAATCCCTGTAGAAAGTTGTGTTCGTCCAGAAAGTCTGTTTGCAATAATCTTTGCAAAAATTGCTTTTGTTTCTTCAGGATTTGGGTCTTGCCATCCACGAGCCATAAGTGCTGAATCATAAAAAACAGTTGCGTAAGGATTTGAAGGTTTCTGCAAGAGCAGGTCTCGACGAGCAGGAGGAAGTGCGAGTCCATTTGCAAGAGTATTGGTGAATTCTGGTCCAGCAATAATAGTACTTACTACATATGCAGCGCGAAGATTTTTGGAAGACTTAAGTGATGCAATGCCGTACAACTTACCGTACGTAATCTGTGTTCCAGTAACTGCAATCTGTGGCATACGAGCAACGTCATAATTGAGATTAGGATTTTTATTACGAAGTGTAAAAAGTTCACTTGCAAATCCAAGATAGAGTGCCATATCACCAGAAAGGAACATAGTTTCTGGTTTCGGAAGTGTCTTATTCCAAGAATAGAGCGGGTCTGTCTGAATCGCAAAGCTCATAAAGAAATCGAACGCAGGAAGTGACTGTGTGCCATTCGGTGCGACATTGAGTGTAGATCTAAATTCATTCCCTGTTCTCACAACAAGTGGGTTACCGGTTTGCAACAAAAGAGTCGAGAGTAGTTCTTTTGCATGAGGAATATTATCAAAATCACCAAATGCAGTAATACTTCGAAGTACTTTACCTTTGTTATCACGAATCGTCAGTTTTGGAACGAGGTCAGCAACCTCTTTCCATGTACGAGGAGGATTCACTTGTCCGGCACTTTCGATGCTATCTCTGTTGTAGTACATCACCATCGGGTCAACAAAAAGTGGGAGTCCGAGCAGTCCTTCGTCAGTCGCAAAAAGATTTGCTTCTTGTATGAAGGTGTCAGTAAACTGTCTTTGTGGATAAGCATCGTACGGAATGACGAATAACTTATCTTTGTAACGCATAAGTAGATCTTGAGACAAAAGGATAAGGTCAGGACCAGTACCTGATGCAAGTGCATTGATAAGTTCTGAATCAAGAGTTGCTGCAGACTTTTCGATGTATGAAACTTTTAATCCTGGATTTTGTTTTGCGAGTTGTTCAAACAATCCACTGAAATAGCCTCTTTGAACAGTTCCCCACATAGTCAAATTCCCTGTCACGCCGACAGGATTTGCTGATTTTTTACCGAAAGGCAATATACCAGAAAAAATAAGAACTGCGATGACAAGTGCAGCAGTGAGTACTCCGATAAAAATAGTTTGGAAGCGACTGTTTTTCATAATGACATGTCTATGGTTTCTTCAAAAGTATACCATAGTGATGCGGACCTGCACTAACATCACGTACTAAAGTGAAACCATATTTGTTGAAAAGTTGCTCAGCATGAATTTTGGAAATAAGCATCTGCGGAGAAGGACCCATACCGCCATATGAATCTTTCCAATCGATAATAAGCACTGTACCTCCTGGTTTCAAAATACGAAATACTTCTTGAATAATCGCGTCTTTATCTTTGACAATAAAAAGTACATTGGCGAGAATCACCACGTCAATAATGTGTGACGCGAGTTTGGTACCGCCGACACGCTCAATATCTCCCCACACTGCTTCAATATTTGAAAGATGTGCACGACGCGCATCTTCTTTTATTCTTGCAAGTAAATCTTTTTGAACATCAACAGCATACACTTTGCCTGTATATCCCACACGTTTTGCTGCAGGGATACTATACGCACCAGTGCCTGCACCGAGATCTGCAACACACATTCCTTCACGAATATCTGCGTATGCAATATTTTCTTCTGGGTTACTAAACATGTATATAGTATAGTACAAGAAAGGTATTAGACGCTAGGATTTTGATAAAGAATATATATTCAACAAACCAACTTATAACAAAAAAACTGGCAATGCCAGTTTTTTTGTTATAAGTAACCCTTAGTTTTATCTTTCCTATTTAGAAACACGTAATAGAAGCGATACTATCTCCCGCACGAAGCTTCATGATAGTTACACCTTGTGTCTGTCGTCCGAGATTTGGAATACTAGGAAGATCGACACGGATTACCTGCCCCTTCTTGGACATCGCAATGAGTTCACCTTCATTGCCGACTACTCGAGCAACGATAAGTTCTCCTGTTTTAGTCGTAAGTTTTGCAGTTTTGATACCTGAGCCACCACGCTTTTGGACTTTGTATTCTTTGAGTGCTGTTTTTTTACCAAGTCCGTTTGCGCTCATGATAAGCAGTGCACCATCACCTTGATCTTTTTTAATAACATCAACACCAACGATGATATCGCCTTTACCCAGTTTCATTGCACGTACACCAGCGGCAGTGCGTCCCATTTCACGAATATCACTTTCTTTGAATCTAATAGATTGACCTTTTTGTGTTGCAAGCATGACATCATCACCCTTTTCAACAATCAATGCTGATACTAGCTCATCTCCTTTATCAAGACGAATGGCAATAATTCCACTTCGTCGAACATCTTTGAAACTCTCAAGTGTCATTTTCTTTGCAACACCACTCGTTGTACTGAGCATGAGTGATGCTGATTTTGCTTTTGCTTCTTTCGGCATTGGCAATATTGAAGTAACTTTTTCATCAGATGTCAGAGAAAGGAAATTCATAATTGACTTCCCTTTTGTCGCACGACGTCCTTCAGGAATATCATACATTTTGATCTGGTACGCTTTACCGAGGTTTGTGAAGAACAACAAATCACTGTGAGTGTTTGCACTGACAAGATCAGTGACGAAATCTTCTTCTTTTGTTTCAATATCAATCACACCGACACCACCACGCTTCTGACTGCGGTATTCGCCTGGATCAGTACGCTTCACATATCCACCTTGTGTAAACACAAGAACTGATTCTTTTTCTGGAATAAGATCTTCTACAGAAATAGCCTTAACTCCGCCTTTGATAACCTTAGTACGACGCTCATCACCATACTTATCTTTAATTTCACTAAGTTCTTTTGCAATAACGGCAAGCATTTTTTTCTTACTTGCGATGAGTGATTGCATCTCTTCAATGAATGCTTGTTTTTCTTTGAGTTCTGTTTCAACTGCTTTACGCTCAAGTCCAGCGAGTTTCTGGAGACGCATTTCGAGAATTGCAGTTGCTTGAATTTCAGAGAACTTGAACTCTTTCATCAAGTTAAGTTTCGCAAGCGCAGCGTCTTTTGACTCTCGAATAATCGTAATGACTCGATCAATATGATCAAGTGCTTTTTTCAAGCCAAGGAGAATATGTTCACGTTCTTGTGCACGTTTCAAATCAAATTCACTTCGACGACGTACGATTTCTTGTCGGTGTTTTATAAATTCTTCAAGCATCGACTTGAGTGACAATGTCTGCGGAACACCATCGACAAGTGCGAGCATGTTGTAGTTGAAGTTAAGCTCAAGTTGTGTGTGTTTGTAGAGATAGTTGAGAACTTTTTGTGGGTGTACTCCAGTTTTCAAGTCAATCACAATACGAATATCGTTGGTAGAAAAATCATTAAGACCCTTCACTCCTTCGAGTTTTTTATCACGAACAAGATCTGCAATCGACATGATGAGATCTGCCTTGTTCACACGAAATGGCAATGATGTCACCACGATTTGTGAGACACCACTCTTTTGTTCGACAATCTCAACTTCACCTCGAGTAACAACACCTCCTCGTCCAGATGAATACGCTTGGATCAAATCTTGATTTCCATACACGAGACCACCTGTCGGAAAATCAGGACCTTTCACAAATTGCATCAAATCTTCAGTTGTCGCATCTGGTGTTTCGATCAAATGAAGTGTTGCGTCGAGTACTTCTCTTAAATTATGAGGAGGGATATTCGTTGCCATACCGACAGCAATACCAAGTGTTCCATTGAGTAACAATGTTGGAACAGCAGTAGGCATCACTGTTGGTTCATTACGACTGTTGTCATAGTTAGGACGGAAATTAATCGTGTCTTTTTCAATATCACGAAGAATCTCACCTGAGAGTTTTGCCATTTTTGCTTCGGTGTAACGCATCGCAGCAGCGTTGTCACCATCAATCGAACCGAAGTTTCCTTGTCCAATAACAAGGGGATATCGATATGAGAATTCTTGTGCCATTTTTACCATCGCATCATACACAGACACATCACCGTGTGGGTGATATTTACCAAGCACATCACCGACAACCAATGCAGACTTACGGAATTTTGCAGATGAATGAAGTCCGAGCCCATGCATAGAAAAGAGGATGCGACGGTGTACAGGTTTCAAACCGTCACGAACATCTGGAAGAGCACGATCCACAATAACTGACATTGAATATGCCAAGTATGAAGTTTTCATTTCACTGGTGATGTTGATCGGAATAACACTTTGTCGTTCAACTTCTGGAATATCTGGTTGTGTTTCTACTTTCTTTGCCATAGTGGATTGTAATGATGTGAATAATTAATATGAATCTTCTTGTATATATGTTTCTGGACCCGGAGGAAGTTGTTTTACTGATTCAACCGATGACGATTCTGATTCACTGGCTGATTTCTTGATATTTTTGATTCCACTGACCGATGCTGACATTTCTCCCCACAGTGAACCAATCCTCTTACCCAGTAATGTAAATGGTTTGGTTTGTTCTGAAAACGCACGCGCTTGTTCGTCACTCGTCACCTGCTTTGTAAATGTATTCAACCAAAAAATCATTGCGAGTGATGCACTTCCAATAGCAAGTACAAGTGCGATGTTGTGACGCACACGAGGATGGTATGAACGAATTTTTTCGAGATGTTTTCTCATATATAAATTTATGAAGAAAGAATTACTATTTCACCATTCTTTGATTCGATATCCTTACGTTTGATTGTCAGTTTTTCAATCGGAGAAACAGCGTCTTGTCCTGCTTCTTTTAAGAAATGTTTCAATGCATCTTTTTGCATATCATCACCGTATTCCATTGGAATAATAATTTTTGTTTCAAGTGACAATGCAATCTTGTGTGCTTGTGCCGCATCAAGGAGATCTCCTCCACCAATCGGCACAAAAAGAATATCAGGCGTGCCAATTTTTTCTCGAACCTCTGGAGCAAGTGTTCCAGAACCAAGTGTACCAAGAAAACAGAGATTGATATTGTCTACAGTTAGTGTATATATAGTGTTGATGTATTTTTTACCATCAAGCACAACATCAGTCATCATTCCTTTTATGAAAATACCTTTGACCTCATAATCCCCTGGTCCTTCTATAACAAACGGTACAGTCTCGCCAAATGAAGTATTTTCCACGCCATTATATTCTGGATGATGCGTACTCGAGAGAGTGATTTGTGCACCAAAACGAGCTGGTTTTACACCAGACGTAGAATCTTTACTTATAGGATTATAGGCGATTACCGTTTCCCCTTGCTGTATCTTGAAACATGCTTTGCCGAAATATGTCACAATCATGCATATAGTATAGCATACTATTACGAAAGGATTACAATATATATTCCTTTACTTTCAGGTAAAATTATAGTATTATCTTCTGGTATTCTATTAGTAGTCGGATTTTAGCATAACCCTCTTTCGAGACAGAAACATCGAAAGAAACGCTAGAATCTTTTCCGCCTACGTGCGGATTTTTAATTTTATGGCAAAAGATACAGTTTTTAATGAAATATATGCAAGTGAACAACCTGCATTACGCGCACTCATAGACACAAGTGCAAATCCTCCAGAAAAGGATATGCTCGTGGAAGGTCCAGTGGTGAGTATCGACAAATCATCAGTATTTATCGACTTGCAACCATTCGGTACTGGTATTATCTACGGACGTGAATTCAACAATGCACGCGATATCATCAAGAAAATCAACATTGGTGACTTGGTAAAAGCAAAAGTTGTAGACACAAACAACGAAGAAGGATATGTCGAACTTTCCCTCAAGGAAGCAAAACAAGCACTCATCTGGAGTGAAGCAGAAAAAGCAATCAAAGGAAAAACTCCTATTGAAATTACTGTCAAAGAAGCAAACAAAGGTGGTCTTATCCTTGAATGGCAAGGTATCGCTGGCTTCCTCCCTGCATCACAACTCAAACCTGAACACTACCCACGTGTTGAAGACTCAGATAAAGACAAGATTTTGAAAGAATTGAAGAAACTCGTTGGTACAAAACTTACAGTAACTATGATTTCTGCTCTACCAAAAGAAGGTAAACTTATTTTCTCTGAAAAGGACGGTACATCAGAAGAACGCAAAGAAATGGTTGGTAAATATGTAGTCGGTGATGAACTCGACACAACAGTTGCTGGTATCGTTGACTTCGGTGTCTTCCTCAAAGTAGAAGATGGACTCGAAGGTCTTGTACACATTTCTGAAATTGATTGGGGTCTCGTAGAAGATCCACGCGCACTCTTCAAGATTGGCGACAAAGTAAAAGCAAAGATTATTGAGATCAAAGAAGGAAAGATTTCTCTTTCTATCAAAGCCCTCAAAGAAAATCCTTGGAAAGAATTTGAAGCAACAATCAAGAAAGGTGACATTATCAAAGGTGTCGTGATCAAGTTCAACAAACACGGCGCATTGGTATCAATCAAAGAAGGCGTCGCTGGACTCGTCCACAACTCTCTCTTTGGTGGCGAAGACAAACTCCGTCAAAACTTGGAACTTGGTAAAACATACAATTTCCAAATCACCCTTTTTGAACCAAAGGAACACCGTATGACTCTTGCATTTTTGGAAGACAAGAAAGCATAAAATACGTTCACTAAAAAATCCGCCATATGGCGGATTTTTTAGTACTCTGGAAATACTTATAATTAAAAAATCACCTAAGTTACCTCGGGTGATTTATTGTTCAATAGTCACTAAAAAGGAAGTTCTTGGGCAGAACGAAAACGCCAATATCCCCCATCATGAATAAAAATAGTTTGATACACTGCAACACAATATTCTACAGGATTAGGAATGATTATAATATTTTTTGAAACATTGAGTAATTTTTCAAAAATACTATTTACTCCTGTAATGTTTTCATTAATGTATACTTTTACAAAAGCATTAATGACTTTTGTAAGATTTTCAAACTGAACAATATCCTTTTCAATCCCAAAATGAAGATTCATTATTACCAAGACTGGTTCTTTGTAATAATTTTTTGATAACTCAAGTAATCGTGAAGAATACGTCACCTCACCATCAAAAATTATTGTTTTGCCATTTTTTACAAAACAAAGAAGTCTATGCTCTTTTGGTTTAAAATTTTGAATTCTAGAAATATGTTTTGAAGAAAAAGGTATGTGTAAGACGTGAAGGACCGTTACGCACATCAATATATGTTTTAATCCAAGTTCTGTTAAAACATATGGAGATATTTTAAAATTCTCACCTTCAAAACTAATTGTGCCATTTTCAAAAATAAAACTCACATTACTTAATTGACTGAATCC
>CAZJJM010000017.1:0-10488 GCA_964546355.1 uncultured Candidatus Saccharibacteria bacterium
GAAACTTCCATGAAAGACGAACTTCTTGCAATGGTTACATTAGTTATTAATGGAGATTTGAGTTTAGCGCAATAAATATGTCCACACTCTACGTCATCGCTACACCGATAGGAAATCTCGAAGATATCACCCTTCGGGCTATTCGTATTCTCAAAGAAGTTGACGTCATCCTGTGTGAAGATACACGTACAACAAAACGTCTCCTTGATACGTATGAAATAAAGACAAAAACAGTGAGTTATCATGCGCATTCGACTAGTGGCAAACAAGACGCTATCATTGAAGCGCTCAAGGAAGGAAAATCATATGCACTCGTATCAGATGCTGGTACTCCTGCTATTTCTGATCCAGGTGCACTACTTGTACGTTCTATTCTCGATATCAAAGATGAGACATTAAAAGTTGTTGCAGTTCCAGGTCCAAGCGCGCTTGCTGGTGCACTTTCTATTGCTGGACTTACAGAACACGTGTTCACGTTTCTTGGATTTTTGCCACACAAAAAGGGAAGAGAGACATTATTCAAAAAAATAGCACTTGCAGAAGAAACTGTGGTGTTTTATGAATCAACACACCGGATAATGAAAACACTTGATTCACTTATCTCTCATGTTGGAGAAGACAGGAAAATGACTATAGTTCGTGAAATGACAAAAATGTTTGAAGAAATTGCAGACGGAACAGTGTCAGAAGTGCAAACATATTTCACTACTCACACAGACAAAGTTCGAGGTGAATTTGTCGTAATTATCCACCCGAGATAGATTCTTACTCTTTTGCAAGATATGATACAATAAGCCTATGAACAAGGCACGTATCGTATCTGCGCTCGGTATTTTGGTGGCATTGCTACCATATCTTGGTTTTCCTAACAGTTGGAGAAAGATACTTTTCGTTTGTATTGGTGTGACACTTATCTATTTGGGATATCACATCCATCGCATGATGCAAACACACACAGTGACTCCGTCACCTACATTAGATAAAAAACCTCGCATTACCGCAATGCGGACTCCTCGTAAAACACTCGTAAAAAAAGAATCTTCTCCTATAATAATCTCTGAATCAATTCAATACGAAGGAGATCCGTTGTCATTTTCAAAAGAAGAAGAATAATCATGTCATCTCGCGTGAAAACTTTTTGGATACTAACCACCATCTGTATTGTTGCGGTCGTGTTGTATTTTGGTATACCACGACTCTCTTCAAGTTCGTATATTCGTACTGATATAGCAGATATTGCTTCTGAAAGTACTGCGAGTGTTACTGAAACTGTCGAACAAGAAGAATCTGTTATAGTAGAACCAATTGTTCCTGTGCGTATTGCTACACATATCGCAACTCCTCCTCGTGTGAAAGCGATTTATATGTCGAGTTGGGTAGCTGGAACAAAATCTATTCGTAAAAAGATTATCGATGTCATAGAAAGAACAGAGGTAAATGCAATTGTGATAGATATCAAAGACTATACAGGAAATATTTCGTACGAACCCCTTGATGAAAGTTTGCATGCACAAAATACATGGACTCGTCGTATTGCAGATATTGAGTCTTTTATTGATGAATTACATAGTAAAAATATCTACGTCATCGGTCGTGTAGCTGTGTTTCAAGATCCTTTTTTCGTCAAAGCACATCCTGAATATGCAGTAAAAAAATCTTCAGATAAAACAGCTGTATGGGCTGATCGCAAAGGAATACACTGGTTGGACGCAGGAGCGGAACCTGTCTGGGAATATGTTGTTTCTATTGCAAAAGACGCACACACGATGGGGTTTGACGAAATAAATTTTGATTATATTCGTTTTCCATCTGATGGTAACATGAAAGATATTTATTATCCCGTTAGTGATGGAAAAAGTAAACCGGAAGTATTAGAAACATTTTTCAAGTATCTTTCCGAAAATCTTCGCACAGGCGAAGCACCGATTCCTATATCTGCTGATCTCTTTGGTATGACAACATCCAATACTGATGATCTTGGTATTGGGCAGGTACTTGAAAAAGCATTGCCGTATTTTGATTTCATTGCACCGATGGTATATCCATCACATTATCCACCGACGTGGCATGGTTTCAAGAACCCCGCAGAACATCCATATGAGGTAATTAAAATTTCAATGTCAAAAGCGTATGAACGCGCAGTGGCAATGGGTGAGTCACCTAAAAAACTTCGTCCATGGTTACAAGATTTTAATCTTGGTGCTCAATATGCTCCAGAAAGAGTTCGTGCACAAATAACAGCCACATACGACATAGGACTTGATTCATGGATGCTTTGGGATCCAGCAAATACGTACACTGAAGAAGCACTATATCTTGACGATACGCAAGATGTTATCGCATCTCCCAAAATAACATTGCCAGAATCTGAATCTACCAGTACTATAGAATAAGGAATTTCTCAATTATGAAAACACATATTAAAAAATTTTTACAACATAAAATCAGTCTTATCGTGCTCGCATGTGTTGTTCTTGCAGTAATGTTTCTTGTTGGTGTGTATGTTGGCAAGAATCATGCGCCTTCAATTTTGAAAATCACTTCTGTGATTCACAAAGACCCACAAGTTACAACCGAAGCTGATTTCGAGCCTTTTTGGAAGGTATGGAATCTTATCAATGAGAAGTATCCTTCTGCTTCAAAAATAGATGACCAGAAGCGTATTTATGGGGCAATAGAAGGCCTTGTGTCATCGCTTGAGGATCCGTATAGTGTCTTTTTCCCTCCAGTAGAATCAGAATCATTCGGTGAAATGGTTCGTGGTAATTTTACTGGTGTCGGCATGGAGGTTGGTATTAAAGATAAGGTTTTGACGGTTATTGCTCCACTTAAAGGAACTCCTGCATACAAAGCTGGTATCAAATCAGGAGACAAGATTCTTAAGATTGATGCTACTGTGACGAATAACATGACGGTTGAGAATGCAATCAAGTTAATCCGTGGAGAAAAAGGAACATCTGTTACATTGACGATTTTCCGTGATGGTGATAAAGAGCCTCAAGAGATCAAGATTGTTCGTGATGTTATCGAACTACCAACACTTGATACAGAGAAACGCAATGACGGTATTTTTGTTATTAAACTATATAATTTCTCAGAACATTCACCTGAGTTATTCCAAAAAGCACTTATTGCTTTTGCGGATAGTGGAAGCACAAAACTCTTGTTGGATTTGCGAGGTAATCCTGGTGGGTATCTCGACGCTGCTGTGGATATGGCAAGTTGGTTTCTTCCTGTTGGGAAAATAGTTGTATCAGAAGATTTTGGTGGAAATGCAGAACCTCGTATATACCGAAGTAAAGGATATGATATCTTTAATGAAGAACTTCGTATGGTCATTCTTGTTGATAATGGTTCAGCTTCTGCATCAGAGATTCTCGCTGGGGCACTCAACGAACACGGTATTGCAAAGCTTGTAGGTACACAAACATATGGTAAAGGTTCTGTACAAGAACTTGTCAAAGTGACTGATACAACATCACTTAAGATTACTGTCGCAAAGTGGCTTACACCAAAAGGTATTTCTATTTCTGAAAAAGGACTTACACCCGACTATCTAATCCCTGTTACTAAAACAGATATTGCCAAGAAGAAAGATCCACAACTTGCAAAAGCAGTCCAACTTCTGCTACAACAGTAATATTACAAGACATAACAACAGTATGATTATATGAAAGTACTTCTCTTAAACACAGTAAAAGGCATTGGCAAGAAAAATGATATCAAGGAAGTAAATGAGGGATATGCACGCAATTTCCTCTTTCCAAAAGGATTGGCAAAAGTAGCAACGGATCAAGTAATACAAACACTCAATATCCAGAAATCAACAAAAGAAACACAACATGCAGTGCAGAAAAATCTTCTATTGAAAAATTTGAAAGAACTAGAAGGGAAGACAGTTGTGTTGAAAGAAAAAGCAAACGCGACAGGAAGTCTCTTTTCAAGTATCAATCAAACTGTGATTGCTGAAGCATTGTTCAAACAGCATGATATTACTATTGATCCACAATCAATTATCCTTCCGAAACCGATCAAACAGTGTGGTACACACGAGGTTACTGTTGAAGTTTTGGGACATAAAGGAGTGTGTACATTAGTTATTGAAGCGAAGAAATAATTTTTGTTAATTATGAAATTAGACAAAAATATCAAAAGAAAATATTTCTTAGAAAACTACAACCGGATGTGGGTAGAGAAATTCAACACTATAAAAATCTTCTTACAATCAATCTTTAAAGAAAAAGCTCTTAAGATTGAACATGTAGGAAGTACGTCTATTTCAGGAATGAAAGCAAAACCAATTATTGATGTTTTGGTTGTTGTTGAAAAAATAGAAGATTTTTTAGAGGAAAGAGAAAAAATGATTTCCAATGGTTACTTATGGGAAGAAGAATATATCGGACCAAACACACAGTTGTTTTATAAAATGGCAGAAGATGGGAGTAAGACTGAAAATATTCATATTTGTGAAAAAGATTCTCCAAAAGAAAAACAATTTCTTGTCATGCGAGATTTCTTCCGTACTTTTTCAGAAAAAGCAAAAGAATATTCTGATTTAAAAGAAAAGAATCAATTATTGTATCCAGACGATTACCCTGCATACAGAGAAGCAAAAGCATCATTTTTAGAGAAGATAGAACAGGAAGCATATAACTGGAATCGTACAATACAATAAAAAAACACCACTCAATGTGGTGTTTTTTTATTGTATAAAAGTTAGTTTACAGAAACAGTCTTTTTGCGAGATACAGTACCATCGAAGTTTGTTTTACGCTTTGCGCCGAACTTTACTACGCCGTCCTTGAGAGCAAAGAGTGTGTGGTCCTTGCCGATTCCAACGTTTGTTCCAGGAAGGATGCGTGTACCACGTTGACGTACGATAATAGCGCCAGGTTGTGCAATTTGTCCATCGTATAGTTTTGTTCCAAGGTATTGTGGATTTGAATCTCGTCCATTATCTGAACTACCGCCTTGTTTTTTATGTGCCATATGGTCTTTTTCTTGTTATGCCCCAGCGAATACTCGTCTTAGGCACGGAAATAATTTATAATGTATATGTAAATGAGTGTAATACATTTTAAAGAAAAAATCAAGTCTTTTATGGAAAAACCTCATATTTTGGACTATTTGGAAGTGGGGATTGTGCTCCTTGTGGGTATTGGATCTTTTGGTCTTGGGAGGCTTTCTGTGGTAAATAACACGAATTTAGATACTGTCAATAAAGGTGGGGTAGTGGTGCTTTCTCAAAATGAAGGTACTCAGAATGTCACTTCACGAACATTTTCGACTACTGCTGATATTGGGCAAGGAGATAATTCTAACATTGACGCTTCTTCAGAAGGAGCTTTTGTTGCATCTCGATCAGGGAAGAAGTATTACCCAAGTAATTGCGGTTCTGCCAATAGAATCAAACCAGAAAATCGTGTCTACTTTAATACTCCATCTGAAGCAGAGGCACGGGGACTTACTCGATCAGAGACTTGTAAGTAACTATAATGTGTTACAATTAAACCATTATGGAAAATTGGCAAGGAAAGCAAAAAAGCGCCTCATTTCACGGGTACATTTTCAATGAAATTAAGAATACTCTTAAAAAGAAAATTAAAGAAAGGTTCAGTACAAAAAAAGAAGATAAAGTTGATGTGTTGCTAGAAAAAGAAAATTTTATTGTTGCAAATAATATTGAAACATATGAAAATTGGCAGAAAAAAACATACGTAGAAAAAGTTGATTTATTAGATGCATTGGGTGGATTAACTTTTAATTCTCCGGATATCTTAAAAGCAGAGTATCAAAATACTACAGAAAAAAATAATTTAGAAGAGTTAGATCTTTACATAGATAAAAAATATGATTTACTATTGAGAGTTTTGGGTGTGCCGACTTATAAAGAACAGACCAAAATACTTTACCCAAAAGAAACAACTCCTATTAAATTAAGTTTGGAATCAGACGATAAATTAGATATTGAGAAAAATACACAGTATAGTGAGCATTTGTATCCAGAAGAAATTTTCTCACTTAGTGATGATGTTGTTACGTATATAAAAAGAGAATCTGATGGAGGAAGATTGATTCTTGAGCCAATAAGTTTACTTAAAAAACACGGCATTAATACTTTAAAAGATTGGTATAAAAAGACCACAGATGAAAAAAGAGAAATTTTAAAAAGTAATTATTTCTCTGGAGCTAAAGATTATATTGAAAAGAAACCATGGGGTATGACCAATAAAGAATATGAAGATTACCTAGACAGTTCTTATTTAGCAACTATTAAAAGAATCACATCTTCTTTGCTGTCATCAAATAGATATGTAAATATGTATAATTTTCATCACTTAAATAAAGAAAAAATTGTAAATGCAGAGAAAGATCGAATAAAAAAATTAAAAGAAGAAATCCTCACTTCTTTTAATGATAAACAAGACAATAGTTTAAGTGATTCATAGATAAAAAAGCAGACATACATATGATTATAAGAAAAATAGGGCATATATTCCTTCTCATATTTGTTTTTGGAACACTCTTTATCATTAGAAAAGATCTGGCGTATTCACTTGGATTATTGAAAAGATTTGCAACATCACATGGTGTTGTCGTTGGTGACGGTGCCTTTGTTCGCGTTGTTGAAAAGGAAACAGTGTTTAGTCCCGGTGCACTCAAGATTACTTCACAGAAACAGTCACCTAGTGTAAACACAAAGAAACCAAACGATGCTGTGTTTACAACTCTTTCGTCTGAAATCTTTGCTCAGACAAATATTGAGCGTACACAAGCAGGACTTCCTCCTCTTGAGCGTGATAGTGCTCTCGACAGTATGGCAGAAATGAAAGTCGCAGATATGGTAGAAAAACAGTATTTCGCACACGTGTCTCCAACAGGTGAATCGATCAAAGAGCTTGCTAAAAAATCAGAATATGAATACGCAATCATTGGTGAGAATCTTGCACTTGGTGATACGCTTACTGTAAGAGAGATTGTTGATACCTGGATGGCAAGTCCTGGACATAAGGCAAATATTTTACACACAGGATACACAGCACTCGGTGTGGCAGTCGGACGAGGTGTGATCGATGGTGTAGAGCATGTTATTGCTATCCAACATTTTGCTACACCTATTTCAAAATGCCCACAAGTAAATACCTTTCTCAAAACAACAATTGCAAATAAACAAAAAGAAGTAGATCAATTAAAAAAAGAAATTACCATTATTGATTCTCAAATTAAAAATAGTACACAAACAGGGGAGTCAGAACTTCGAACTAAGTACAATACCCTCGTGGCTTCCTATAATGCACTCATGGCTAATCTGAAAAAGAATGTTGATGAGTATAATTTGCAAGTGAACAAATTCAATAGTTGTGTGCAGAAATTATAATAATAAAAACCCACCAAAAACGGTGGGTTTTTTCTTAAGGGAAGTATATCCTTTGTAGATATAGTATGTCGCACAATATATCTTTTGCGACGTTATATCTCTTTTTTAACCTTTATTATATATACACTATGAAAATCAAATCAGATTTATTTACTCAACTCTTCCCTAATATATCTGAAATGTTTTTCTGATACTGGTTGAATAGAAAGTCTGCTTCCCTGAGCCCTCACAAGCATTCCTTCGAGTTTTGGATCAAATTTAATTTCTGGCAAAGTTACTGGATGTGTGAATTTTTCTACGAAGGCCATTTCGACACATATCCATGTTGGAGCATCTTTTTTGGACTTTGGGTCATAGTGGTCATCTTTTCTATCAAACTGGGTCATATCAGGTACTGGCTTACTTGCGACCTTGGCTATACCGTAGACACCTGTAGGATTTTGTTTGTCGCCATTTGAATGATAAAAAAGCACCAAGTCTCCAATACTCATTTCGTCACGCATAAAATTTCGTGCTTGAAAATTCCTGACACCGGTCCAAGCAGTTTTCTTGTCATGCTTGAGGTCATCAATTGAGTAGCATGAACTTTCAGATTTTATAAGCCAGTATTTCATATATGTATGAAAATAATTATAACATAGTTCCCTGTTATTAAATACAATATAATAGTATTATGTCAAGTTTATAAGAAATTCTTATTATGTTTGACTTATTTCGCATGAGTATGATACGCTAGTGAAAGAAAATTTTTAATAATACGATATGAAAAAACATCTAAGTTACCGTACGTCATTTCTTATGGCATCACTGGTAACTAGTATGTTACCAAATCCTATTATTTCAGCAGACACTCTGCAAGTAAAACATACATATGTTCTGAAAAATTCTCAAAGAGAATTTGTATCACGAGTTATTGTTCTTAAAACAAATACTTTGAATGGGTCACCATTTATTGTTTTTAAAAAAAATACTTCGATTGAATTTTTTTCTGAAAACACCAGTAACAACTGGACATCACTGATCCTTGTTAACCACCATGATCAGGTTTGTATCAAAGTAACCGCAAAGGCTCGCTCTGATCCAACTCATGTTAAAAACCTAACACCTACACATTTCTGTAGGTGTTTTACTTTTTTGGTGCAGGTGGTAAATATTCCATCGGATCAAGGTATGCGTTGATTGGTGCAATCGGCATGGTGAGTGTTTTACCAGCACAGGTCTTGCTTGCTCGTGTTTGTACATCTACGGCATTACTTGGATAAAGTGACAAGTGTACGTGTGGTCCTGTTGAATACCCAGTATTACCACTGTAACCAACAATATCTCCGGTACGAACTTTTTGCCCAGAGAATGCTTTTATTAAAGAAAGGTGTCCATAGGTACTCGCAAGTCCATTGTCGTATTTGATGAGCACCCATCCACCAAATGATGCACCTGCGCATGTCTCATCAGTGTTGCCTGTACCTGCAACAGTACCTGTGGCCATGGCGAGAACTGGTGTGCCGACTGATGCCCTGAAATCGACACCATTGTGGGTTCCTGAGGCATATAAACGCTTTGAGGACGCTGTTTTACCGAACAGTTGCGTTATATATACATTTCCAAGAGGCCAGTTGAGTGGTCGCGTACCTGAGGCTGGTAAACTATTGGGATCGAGAATGTATTTGAGTTTTGATTCATATGCACGCATTTCGTCCGCAAAAGAATCTCGAAGTTTTTTCTTTTCATCGAGGAGTTTTTTGTATGAAGATTCTTGATTTTTTGTTTGAGACAGGAGTTTGTTTTTCTGAGTAACTGATTGATCAAGAATAATTTTCTTGTCACGGAGTTCACTTTTCAGTGCTGTGAGTTTATTCACTGCTTCTTCTGTACTTGTTTTATTAGACTCAAGAACTGACTTGTCTGTCTTGATATCGGTAGTTTTAGACGTCACACTTTTGTAGAAATTTTCTGCTTGAATAAACGCATTGGTCAAAGAGGAGACTGATTTCCCTGCTACTATAACAGCAAGGAATCCACCTTGTGAATCTTCCATGTTGATCGCTCGAATACTCTCCGCGAGTCCTTCCTGATTTTGCGTAATAGCACTTTGCTTCTTCCCTATTTCTAGTGCAAGTTTTTTAATAGTTAAATTTGTCTGTGTGATTTTGTCTTCAGTCACTCGTAACTGCGCTCCAAGTTTTTTTTGATTGAGATCGAGTTCTTTGAGTGTATTAGTGAGCGATTGTTTTTCTGATGTTACTTTCTGAAGCGATTTTTCATATGCAGCGATTTCTGCTTCAACTCTCGATATCTCTTTACTCTGTTCTGAAATTTTTTGTTCAATTTCTTCTTTTGTTTGAGCGTGTGTAGTATTGGAGAAAGACAATGCACACAAAAACGCACAACATACGAGCATGATTTTCCAATACTGTGTATGTGTGCGTGATGTGGTGTACATAATTATTTTATAAAAGAGTTATGATGTTTTGAATACGATTCATTGTTTCTGTTTTGCCAATTACCCATGCAATCGTAAACGGATCTGGTGATTGATCTCGTCCTGAGAGTGTCATTCGCAGTGGATGCAAGTACGGACCTTTCTGAGTATCACCAATATGGTTCATGATTGTGGTTTTTATGATATCGAGTGTCCAATCAGTGTCTGCTATTGCTTCAAGTGACGCTTTGATTCCTTCTAATTTTGATCCAAGATCAGGATCTATAACACCTTTGAAATAGATCTTTTCAGGATTCATTTTTGATGGTGCATCAAAGAAACAATCGTATTCGCCATTTTCTATCGCTATTTTTACTTCACTGAAGTATGCGGTTCGTTCGCGAATAAGCGGAATAAGTTTTTTGATCTTTTCTTCACTATATTGAGGAAGTGATGTGAGAGCTTGAGTGTATTGATGTATATTTTCAGCAAAAGACTCGTCTGAAATTTTTTTCAAATGTTCACGATTAATCCAATCCATCTTTTCTTGATTGAATACACCACCACTCTTTTGCACTTTTTCGAGGTCGAAAATCGCGATCATTTCTTCTTTTGTAAAGATTTCTTGTTCAGTACCAGGGTTCCATCCGATCATAACTGTAGTGTTGAGAATTGCTTCTGGAAGATATCC
>CAZJJM010000018.1:0-10416 GCA_964546355.1 uncultured Candidatus Saccharibacteria bacterium
TCACCTTTTTGTCGAGAGATGATTGATTTGTATTTGCGCGGTTCGTGTTGTTTTGGATCAAGTCCTGATTGTGTAATCGCTTGCTTCATCAAGTCGACTGCATCTTTTTCATCAGCGATGGTGAAGTATCTTGAAAGTCCAATTCTTTCAGCGTGTTCTTTGATAATCAGTACACCAAGTCCATGAAACGTAATTGCGAGCGGAATTATTTTTGTGCCGTTTTCCGAAAGGAGTGAGGTGAGCCGTTCACGCATTTCTTTTGCTGCTTTGTTGGTGAATGTAACTGCGAGAATCGCTCGTGGTGATACTCCTTTTTGAATGAGATGTGCAATACGATGTGTGAGTGTTTTTGTTTTGCCTGCACCTGCTCCCGCAACAATGAGTATCGGTCCTTCTGTGTGTAACACTGCTTCTTGTTGTTTCGGGTTGAGTGATTCGAGTAATTTCATGTGAGTACTATAGCATGAGCTCTCATATACAAACAAAAATCTCACACGGTATCGTGTGAGATTTTTGTGAAATTACTTTTTCAAAAACTGAGCAATTTTAGGATCTTTTTTTGCAAGCGTTTCATATTCTTTTTTTAGATACTGTTCTACGGTGATTGTGTCACCTGGTTGTGGAACAGGATTACCTGTCTGGCTGTGTAACTCTTTAAACGTATTTAATAACACTTGATTTTCTCGAGACACTCTTAAGTTTGGATCAGAGAAGAATTCATATGCTTTCATGTTCGCAACTTTTGTCCATGCTGGGTTCCGTGCACCACTACCCTCTATTACTGTTCTATCAAAAAACATATTTCTCTTTTTTCCAAAAATACCGTCTACTGTTCCGTTGACGTCACCACGTGATCTTGCTTCAATCATTTGTGAAACTAATTCTGGAGAAGGTGTAGTTCTCTGTGGTTGTGGAGTATCGATGCCTTCTTTTAGAACATCTGAGGGTGTTTGTGTTGATGTTTTTGGGGTGGTTTCTTCTGGTGAAACATCACCCTCTACATCTTTTGAGTGCGTATCTTCCTCGAATGTTGTTTCTTGTGATGGACTTGTTTCGATATGTTCTGCACCAGATGATTCCATTGCTTCTATTTTTTTCATTGCACGTTCTACGTAACTTGTTGCCATATCATCAGGTCCGTTGTACTCGAGTCCACTTTTCTTACGAAGGTCTTCGAGATACTTGAAGAGTTCTGGATCCCTTTCTTCGATATCTCCTATACCATCGTCACCTGCATAATGTGACGCAACTTCATATGTGAGAGGATTTGCTCTGAAGTATCGTACTGCATCAATTTCTTTTTCTCCTGCTGTTGTGGTGTTTTCTGTAGATTCTATTGTTTTAGAATCTATTTCTTCTCCGTGAGAAGATTCTGTGTAGTCTGTTTGTACACTTTCTTGTGCTGGGATATTCACCTTCCCTGTTTCAATGAACGAACCTTTAAACGTATTTTTTGCACTGAGTATTGTTTCGGTATTTTTTGTTGCATCGTGAAGGACAATGTCTCCTTGTTCGTTGATACCGAGTGTTGTTTCTTTGTTCCCAATCACCATGCCACTTTTTGATCCTTCTGGATTGTAGAGCCCAAGTTTCTGTGCTATCTCTGTCGGATTACCTTTGAGTGAATCTGGGAGTTCTTCAGTTGGATGTTCCTTCAAGAATGTTTTTTGTAACTCTTCGATTGTCTTGATGAATCCTTTACTTGAAACAGTCACTTCCGTGGTCGGCACACCTTTTCCGATAACAGAAAGACGTTCCCCTTCCTCTTTACCTATTACAGAAAGTTTTTCCTGTAATGTTCCATGAGATTCTGATGAGATATTCTCACCTCCTTTTTGTAAGTTTTCTATAATACGTGGATCTATTTTTTTAGGATATTCGTATTTATTAATTGTCGCTCCATTCTCCTCTCTTGTGTCAATAATTTTTGGTTTTGATTCAGGAACTTTTTTGTATTCAGTTGATTCATCTATTGGGGCACGTTGGAGTTTTTCCGTGTTGTCTTGTACTGCTGGAATATTTTTTATTTCAATATCTGCACGCGGTGTTTTGATGCTCTGTTCTCCAAAAAAATCTTGAACACCACTTTTTGCATTTCTGTAGAGCTCGCCAACTTTTTCTGAAATACCGAGATCTACATCTGGAAGCATGTGTCGCACAAGCCAACCTGCTGCACCAAATCCTGCACCGATAAGTACTCCTTTTATTACTTCATCTTCAATTTCTTTCTTACGAATCGTTTTATTTTTTTGTTCATTTTCAGTAACTGATCTCACAAAGTTTTTCATACTTTGTACATCTGTATCTCCCTCATCAACTACTTTCAGAAGTATTTTTGTATCAACAATTCTTTTTGTGAATGACATGTATCTGCGAATACGATCTGCATCACGGTCTCCTTGTGACTCATTTGCTGATCCAAATTGTATTGTTCCATTCGACAATTCTTTTTCTATGAATTCGGTACGTGTTTTTAGTGATGTGATGAATCGTTTCTTTTTTTCTGGATCCGTTGTTGTTTCAATTTTGGTAATGAGGTAGTCAAACATGTTGTCTATTTCTTGGACATTGATCATGTTTTTCTGTAAGTGTTTCCTGTTGTCTTTTGATACGCCTCGACGTGCATCGGCATCTCTTTCTGCGAGAGATTTCTTCGCTCTCTCTTTTGCGCGAAGTCCGCCGATGATTCCGCCAGTAATCGGTGCTGCAAGTGCAGATGCTATTGCAGCTGAGTGTGAGACTAACTCAATTGATGTTCCCATGATCGCTTGTCGAGAAGCCATACCGATCGCCATGAAGGATGCGTTTTCTTTGTAGTAAGATTCGATACCTGTTTGCCATGCTTTGGTCTTGCCCGCACGTGCGAGTACTGCGCCTGCTTCTGGGTGCGTCATGAGATGTTGGAGGAGTGTGACGTTACCTGTGGCACGTTGGACTTTTTCCATAAGTTCACCTTGAGATGTTTTTGGTGCTTGTGCGATGATCTCACTACAGACTGTATCAAAAACCTCTTTTGATTGTCTGTACTGCGCTTGTTCTTTTTTGTTGTGACTAAATTGCCATTCTGATGGAATCTTTGAAAAAATATTTGCCGCAGTATTGAATTCTTTTGCAAAAGAATTTTCGACACCACTCGCATCTTTTTCTTCTATATATGAAATCTCAGTTCTTCCCTCTTTGTATGTTATCGGTGCAGTAATGCTCGATACTGTTTCTGCGAGTGCTTTTGCAGTTTCTTGCGAAACAAGTGATTCACCATCTTTGTGTTTTTGAAGTACTTCTTTTTCTTTCTTTGCGATGTTGTACCCTTTTCTGACGTTTTTCCAAATGCGACCAAGCTTACCGCTTTTTTTCAGATCCTCTTCAAATGCTTCTTTTGCGCCACGTTTTACTTTGTCGAGTAGTTGTTGCTCCAGTGTTTCTACGAGAAGTATTCTTTTTTCAAAAGACAGTGTTTCTATGTCGATATCTTTAAAATTTTCCTTTGAAAAATTACTTTTCTCAATTTTTTCTTCAAATAGCACTTTTTGTTTTTCTAAAATTGCTCGAGCTTCATTTTTTTGCTTGTTTACAGATGTAACTCTTCGGTCAATTTTTCCTATATAATCATGATATATCGTAGCTTCTCTTTTATTGAGAGGTTTGCCATCTGTAATTTTTTCTACAATTGAACCAACTTCTGATTCTGAAGTCCTTGTCTTTGTTTGAGGTTCTTTTTCAGAAAGAGTATCAAATATTTCCTTATTATTTTTTTCTATACTAGATTCAATATCCGCTCTTTTATCAGAAAAAGATTTTTTTCGATGCGTTGTATATTTTTCTGACGGTTCATATTCTGGTGTTTTTTCAGCTTTATCTACAGATACACTGTGTGTTTTCTCAAATTGTGATTCATCAAGATCTTCTGTCGAAATCATCGGATAATCCTTCTTTAATTTTTTAGAAATCTTCCCTTCTTTATTTGTAAAAACACTACCTGTTGTGAATTTCTTCTCGTTTTCTTCTTTATTTTTTCTCTTTTTGTTTTCCTCCCTCCATTTTTTTTGTTTTTCTAATTTTTCTTTTTTTTCATCTAAATTTGTAATCAAAGGTTTCTCAGAAATTTCTCCTTCCTTTAAATCCAAGATGTTCTTAGTCGTTCCTAATTTTTTTTGCAGATCATCTTGCGCCTCCTTTTCTTCTAGTTCTTTTTTTAATTGGTTCAAATTTTCAAGCCCTCCCACTGTTTCCATTTTTTTTGACATAGATACTTATAAGTATATCGTCTTTTGACACAAACACAATATTTCTGTGTTATTTTTCCTCGAAAAAACGATATTTTGAGATTGTGGACAAAGCATTGACTTCCAAGACCGGCTCTAGTACGCTTATATATGTAAGGGCAATACCCTCACGTTCCGTACCTCAGAAAACCCTTTATTTTCAGTACTTCTGTACGATTGTAACGCAAAATACTCACAAAAACCCTTTATTTTCAAGCTTTTATCACTTTTCGTGATTCTCTGGTCTTAAATTGGTGAGTTTTTGCATTTTCTCAAGGCTTATTTTACCTACCCCACATAGTGATTTTGGTGGTCAGACCACTAAAAATCATAAAATAGCGTTATTTTTCAAGCATATACCTCGGTATGCGTATTCTTTCGTGTTTGTGGGATTAATCACCTTTACTCCACAATATACACACGCAAGTTTCTTGTCTTTCATGGGAGATTTGCTCGGAGTCGCTCCAAAGGATGCAAATGCTCAAGTAGAACCTTCAAATATTCAAAATATGCAAATCTTACAAGCATCAGTTGCTCCAACTGCACTTGCTTCTGATATGGAGAAAAAGATTGCTTCAACAGATATGATAATTGAAAAAACTGCTATTTCGACAGAAACAGGACCACTCGGTACGGTTTCTGATGTTGGGACTGATAGTTTTACTGAAGCAGACACTATGAGTATTTACGTAGTTCGTAAGGGTGACACTGTAGCGCAAATCGCTGAAATGTTTGATGTGTCCGCTAATACTATTCTCTGGGCAAATGATCTTAAAAGAGGGCAAGCGCTTACTGAAAATCAAGTATTGGTAATACTTCCTGTGAGTGGTGTACAGTATACGGTCAAAAAAGGTGATTCTATCAAAGGGATCGCCAAGGCACTTAAGGCAGATGCTGATGAAATTATTGCATATAATGGATTTGTTTCTGATGCTGATCTTATTGCAGGCACAAGTATTCTAGTGCCAAATGGTGAGATTGTTACGCAAGTAGAACCAAAAAAGAAAACAACCGCAACAAAAACAACCAAAAAAGAGAAACTTTTTGGAACAGCTGCTCCTGATGCTGGTGGTAATTACTATATTCGCCCAATAGCTGGTGGTCGCAAGTCTCAAGGATTGCATGGATACAACAGTATTGACCTTGCTGCTCCACAAGGTACTCCAATCATGGCTTCTGCTTCGGGTACAGTACTTATTGCTCGAACAGGATACAATGGCGGGTACGGTAACTATGTTGTACTTTCCCACGCTAATGGTTCTCAGACATTGTATGGACATATGAGATCACTCAATACTTCAAGTGGTGAAAGTGTCTCACAAGGACAAATCATTGGATATGTTGGTAATACAGGAAGATCAACTGGACCACACGTACACTTTGAGGTTCGTGGCGCAAAAAACCCGGGAGGAGTTTCTGGTGTTTGGGAACGGTAATGGTGAGTGTATAATAAACTACATATGAAAAAAGTAATAACAATCGTTATTGTTTCAGTTTTGGTGATTTGTGCAGGTGCTTTTTTTGTATATCGTGCAGTACAGAAGCGTGCACAAGAATCTATCGTACCAAGTGAAACAGCAAACCCTCTCATGACACAGACAGGTACAGAAGAAGTTCCCATGGCAAAAGCATCTGTCATAGAGTCTGTGGTTACTGCTATTACCAAACGAAAAGCCCCGACTTCTGGATACCTTGCTACTGCTGGATGGATAGTATACCCATTGCGATCTGTTTCTGAATCTATTATGTATCCACCGACATGGAGATTGATTCAGCGTGAAGGATGGGAAGATGAAACAATTTTTGATCGGCAACAACAAGAGTTCGAAGGCAATGCGTTGACTACGATTATTCCTCCAACACCACTTTCAGACCAAGATAAAATATCTATCGGTGACGGTGCCACAGTGAATTGTGCTCGGTTCGACGAATCTTTTTATGGAAAAAATACCCGTATCGCATGTGTCTTCTCTATACCAATATATACACGAAGTACGAATCCTGAAACACTTAAAGTATTTGATACTATCATTGCGAACGCACGCAAAACATCTGAATAACTAAAAACCCGCCACTGTGGCGGGTTTTTTAATACTTCATACTATTCTTTTAACCTTATGACCTTTAATTTATTTTTGGTCTATACTGTAATGCTTCTAGAATATGTGTTGAGTCTATACTTTCGCTTCCTTCTAGGTCTGCGATTGTGCGAGCGAGCTTGATGATGCGATGATATGCACGAGCTGAGAGCTGTAATCGTTCCGCACTTTGGTTCAAGATTGTTCGTACTTCTGGTGATAATGTCACATGATGAATAATATCTTGCGCACGCATGTCACTATTTGTTCGTAAATCATTTCGCACAGTACCGAATCGTGTACGTTGCTTTTTGCGGGCCTGTGCTACTTTCTCTCTAAATACTACACTTCCTTCACCGCTCGGTGTGTTGTCTGAAAGCGTGTCAAAGTCTACTTGCGGCACAGTGACCCATAGGTCGATACGATCCATGATCGGTCCAGATAATTTTCTTTCATACCGCATGAGATCGCTTGGAGTACAGATACAGCGTTTTTGTTTTGATCCACGAAAACCACATGGACAAGGATTCATTGCGGCAACAAGGATAAAATTGGCTGGAAATCGTGCCGTACCTTTTGCTCGTGCCACAGTCACCACATTGTCTTCGAGTGGTTGTCTCAATGATTCAACGACCCGTTTGTCGAATTCAGGAAATTCATCGAGGAATAATACACCTTTGTGTGCAAGTGTAATTTCTCCTGGTTTCGGTGTTGTTCCTCCTCCGATAATGGATACGTATGATGAGGTGTGATGTGGTGATCGAAACGGTGGTTCTTGCACTAGTGTATGTGTCATTGTTCCTGCGATTGAATGAATACTCATGACTTCAAGTGCGTCGTCGGTCGAAAGTGGAGGAAGAATACCAGTGAACGCTCTTGCGAGCATCGTTTTGCCCGTACCTGGAGGACCAGAGAGTGCGATATTGTGTCCGCCTGCTGCTGCGATAAGTAATCCCCGTTTCGCTGCATCTTGTCCTTTGATGATAGAAAAATCAGTATACAGATTTTTTGGTATTGTATCTGTCTGTGTTTTTTGATATGGAGTAAGTTTTGCAATCTCAGTATCCTTCTTTTTCTGATCAAGATGGACGATCAATTCTCGGAGATTTTTTGGTGCAAATACTGTAATATTCTCGATCAGTGTTGCTTCTTCTGCATTGCCTTCGGCGACATATATCGTGGTGTGTCCGTGCCGCTTTGCTTCTTGAGCGAGTGCAAGTACTCCTTTGACTGGGAGTATGTCACCTGCAAGTGATAACTCTCCGATAAATACCGTGTCTGTAGTATCAAAAGCGATTTCATCATTCGCGAGTAAGTAGCCGAGAGCAATCGGAACATCAAAATACGATCCTTCTTTTTTCAGGTCAGCTGGTGCAAGTGATACAACAATTTTTTGGTTTTGCGATTTTGGTGCAGAGTAGCCGCTATTCTTAAGTGCTGAACTGACGCGATCTTTTGCTTCATCAACTGCTTTATCAGGCAAGCCAACAATAGAAAACGCATGAAGCGAGTTTTTTGTGATGTCGATTTCTACCGTAATAAGTGTACCATTCAGGAGATGTGGTTGTGCACTCGTGATTCGTGCGAGAGACATATGTGTCTTGTGAAGAATTACTCCTAGAGAATAATATGTACGGTTGCTGTGCGTGCTGCTGGATTTGCTTCAAGTCGTTCACTGCTAATCATTTCACCTGTTTTTTCACAGATACCATATGTGCCAAGATCAAATTTTTTGAGCGCATAAGAAACTTCTCCAATACGTTCTCCGAGAGATCGGATAAGGGCAGATCGTTCTTCGTAATCTTCTGCTCTATCCGCAAGCATGTTTGCATCTGCTTCAGTACCCTCACTCATATCTGGTACAGCTTCCCATGTGTGAGTTTTTGGATCTTCAACCCCAATTTTTTCAAGACTTTCCAATAATACTGCGTGTTCATCTTCGAGTTTCTTTTTGAAATATAGTGTATCAATAGTCATATAGATAATAATACCATGTTTGGAGAAAATCAAAAGATGCAGGCCAGCATACTAAAAACCGACCATATTGTCCGCATGTGGGAGGATGTTCGGAAGAATTTTAAAACTTAAACTTCAAGTTCATGAAGTTCTTTCATTAAACTATCATGTAATGTTTTATTCGCAGAAGCAACAAAACTTCTCTCAAGATTCACTGACTTTTTCTTGTAATCAATAGGCACTCCATCCAAATCAGTGACAATACCGCCTGCTTCTTCAAGAATTATTTGCGGTGCTGCGACATCCCACTTACCAGCTCGAAAGTTAGTATTTATATGAGCTTCTGCATCTCCTGCCGCAATAGCACAAAGTTTTGCACCACTCCCCTCTGGTATTCGTTTTGCAAACAAAATTTTATCCAATTTTTCTTCAATCGGACGAATATCGCCACTTGGCTCACGCGTAATCAATCGAGAATCTTTTATCTCTTGGATGTTAGAAGTTTCTAGTTTTTTAAATATTCCCTCAATTTTTTCAAAAGCACCTTTACCTTTTTCAGCATAAAAAACTTTATTTTGAGCAGGCACAGTGACACATCCAAAAGTAGGTATACCGTTTTCAACGAGACCTATGACTATTCCAAAAGTATCGATTCCTTTGATGAATGATTTGGTACCATTTAACGGATCGATCATCCAAACTCTTCCAGTGTAATCCTCTGGAATATTGTCATTTTCTTCTGATAAGATCAGGTCTTCTGGAAATAAATTCTTGATTTCTCGACGTATTAAATTATCTGATTCTGTATCTGCTCGAGTAACGGGATCAAATTCATCTTTTTTATAATCTATAGATAAATTTGTTTTAAAATATTTCAACAAAATAACACCTGCTTTTTCGGCGATAGGTAAGATGTCTTTAGCGAGTGGTGACGGCATATACTCTATTGTTTTCATGGTGAAAGTATACCATGGGTTCGAACTTGCACTGTGGTAGAAAAAATAAGTATTGAAATATATGAATGAAATTACTACTCTGTCTGTGGGATGATGTTCGAAAAGATTTCAAATAATAGAGATATTTGAAATCTTCCCTAAACTACTTAGAAGTTATATAATACCTTCATGAATAATGAAATGATGCCAATACAAGAAGAGAGTAAGGAAAATCTTGACTGGACAAGAATTGAAGGGATTAAGAAGGAAATGGTAGAAATCTTTAATAGTATTAAAAGAAATCTGGATACTATTAAGGGTATGACTGAAATAGCTCAAGAAAGAAATTTTAGTGGATCCTCAGAGCTTCAGGATAAAGCTGATGAAGTATTGAAGAAATTTGAACCATACGGTGAATATGCTCCTATACTTTATAAAATGATTGGTGACCTCGGTAGTGTCACATCAGGAGCTTATTCAGAAGGATTACTCGTTACGGCAGATGAGTTAAATAATAAACTTGAAGAGATTAAAGGTAGAGAATAGTATAGTTAAACAAAAGAAGAAACCGTCATGATTGATGGTTTCTTCTTTTGTTTATATTTGCTCTACCTGTGGAAGGATGTTCGATTGAGTATTTACTGAGATGTTGCTTGTTGGATAACTTCGTCAACAACTTCATTGACGGATCTGTCAGTATTGATAGAAATAGCACCATCCTTGAGTAATCCATTTTCAAAAGCCTCATACCATTCAAGCATATGATTTTGTATAGATGGATCTTTGCCGAAACTATTATTCGTCCGAGTATCAAGTCTGTGTAAAAATGTTTCAGGCTTACATTGCAGGAGTAATACTTTATTAAATAAACTAGCGAGTTCGTCTCGATTCGACGCCATTCCTAAAACAAAAACTATTTCAGAGCCTGTACCCATAAGTTCTTTTAGCTGGTCGATATCACAAATCCATTTATGTGTATCTGTAAATTCTTTATTGAGTTCAACTTGACCAGTGGTTCTTTCGCCAGTTTCTCTGTTTCTCCACGAACATAAACCTTTAACCTCATCAATACTTATGGCGTGAAAACCTCTCTTTTGTAATTCTTCAGATACGGTTGTTTTTCCTGTTCCTGATATTCCTGTAATAAATATTTTATTCACATGAAAATTATATCACGATACCACC
>CAZJJM010000019.1:0-2811 GCA_964546355.1 uncultured Candidatus Saccharibacteria bacterium
TGTTTGTAAGAGAAAGGATACCCTGGACAATGTGTCCGTGTGTTGTTTCTGTCATATGGTCTGAGTATAACATAGACAAGATATTTTTCTATAAAAAATACTCTACGTATTGACTAAATAAATAATATGTAATATGGTTTAGCAAGAACTATATTCAATCTTACTCACAATGAATGTAAAAAAATTAAATTCGGACCAACTTCTTGAAAGATACGAGAAAGACATTCTATATGATGCCCATCAGACAGAAACAAAAATACAGCGATCAAGGGCAAAACAGGAAATTCATGATCGTGGGACTACTATGTTTTCATCAATTGCCAAAAGAATGAAAATAACTTTTTCTTCAAATTCTTTAAAAGAATTTTACGAGGAATTACTTATGGCATATGCTCGACTGATAAGTGGTATGATTGATTACTATCAGTTACCCAAAGGACCCTATGCTTCCACTGTAAAATATCGTGATCAAAATCCTGAAGCGTGGATTGCGTATTGCGAATCACAATCTAAGTCTAAGTAAGTTTTTTAACACCGCCTTTAAATAAGGCGGTTTTTATGAGACCCTATATTCCTTGACCAGAAAGTCCTTATCTGGTAGTATATCCCTATATATGTTAAAGATCAGATTACAACGCATTGGTCGCAAGAATGAAACACATTTTCGTCTTGTTTTGACTGACTCAAAAAACGCAACAAAGAGTGGAAAGTTTTTGGAAATTCTTGGTTCATATAATCCAAAATTAAGTACATTCGTTTGTGAAAAAGCAGAGGTAAGTAAATGGATTGCAAATGGTGCGCAAGTTACTCCGACAGTTCACAACTTCCTCGTGAAAGAAGGTGTTGTAGAAGGGAAGAAGAAAAACGTTCTCCCAAAGAAAAGTCCAACAACAAAGCGCAAAGAGAAATAATTATTCTCACAAAACCATTCCAAAGAGAAATCCACGGAATGGTTTTGTTTTTTGTTTGACATGAGGTATTAGTACACTATAATGAATACGGACAGGAGTGTCTCGTCGGCACACTGACTTCAGTTTACAAAATTTAGACAGACTTGAAATATGGATCACAAAGAAATGGATAAAGATTTTCTTGAATATGTTGTCAAAGCGCTTGTCGACAATCCTAACGATGTAAAAATCGACCGGACTGTTGATGAGATGGGTGTATTGATTACACTTACCGTGAACGCACTCGACATGGGCAAGATTATCGGACGACAAGGTAATACTGCAAAAGCGATTCGCACACTTCTCCGTGTTATTGGTATGAAAAACAATGCACGAGTCAATCTTAAGATTAATGAACCAGAAGGCGGGATGCCCGCAGGAAGCGCATCAATGAAATCTGTTGATGACGCAATGGAAGATCTCAAAGGAATTTAATTAGTACAGAATATAAAAACCGCAAACGCATCTGCGGTTTTTATTATTGCTTTTATTTACAAAAAAGATACACTACACACATATGCATTTCCATATCATCACCATTTTCCCATCTATGCTTGATTCGTACCTCGGCGAATCTATTTTGGCGCGCGCGATTACAAACAAGAAGATCAAAGTCACGACATACAACCCTCGCGATATTACCAAAGACAAACACGGTAAAGTTGACGATCGTCCATATGGCGGAGGTCCGGGCATGCTCATGACTGCTCAACCGATACTCGATACCGTGAAGAAAATCATCCGCAAGAAAAAATCTGCAAAATGGAAAGTAATCATTACCCTTCCTGGTGGTAAAATGCTGTCCAATGTCTATGCATCTCAAACAGTCAAAAAGTATACCGATGTGATTATCGTTTGTGGACGATATGAAGGTATCGATGCACGAGTAAAGAAAGGACTAAAAGTACTTCTACCAAAAGGGAGCAGTATCGATGAAGTCTCGATTGGGGATTATGTACTCACTGGTGGAGAATTACCTGCAATGGTTATGATCGATGTGATGTCACGACAAGTGGTAGGTGTTCTCGGCAAGATTGAATCACTCGAAGAATCCCGTGCATCATCTTCAGAAATGTATACTCGTCCACCAGTGCTCCTGATAGAAAAAAAGAAACTCATTGTGCCAAAAGTGCTTCTCTCTGGGGATCATAAGAAGATAGATGAATGGCGAGAAGGGAAGGACAAGAAAAAACTAGAAAAATAAAGAAAAATACCCTATGAATTCAACATTTATAGGGTATTGACTTTTATGTAAAAATATGATATTATATATTCAGATGTATGGTTAGTATTTAATTAGTTTTCAAGGTAGATAACTTAAGTCTTTCTTGAAAATTAATTAAATTATTAACAAATAAAATTAAATATGATGAAAAAATTAATTCCATTATTTTTTATAGCTTTTATTATTGCTACGTTACTTAGTTCTTGTCATGAATTTTTTTATTCTAATGATAAAAAAGCAACTCTTTTTTCTAAACCAAAACAAGAATCTATTACTGAGTATGATAAAAAAGGCAAGATCATTAGTTACCATACCTGGACTACTGTAACTGTTGTTTGTCAAAACGGAGATACTCTAAAAAACATTATCTGTGCTGATGGTTTTGAGGAAGATTTACATGACAAGAAATTACCAAGACTTATCTATATTCGTTTTGATCAACGATACCGTGACGGTTTTTGGCAAGCTATATCTTGTGTAGAAGATTAAAATATTAGGAAATTGATAAAAAGGAAAACTAGCGAATCTTAATCGTACAAACAGTATAGAAATCCCAAAAACATTGCTTTTGGGATTTTTTTATTTCAAATCAGACACCAAAAGTCAATAATTGACACAATTCTCCTTATTTACTAT
>CAZJJM010000019.1:2821-10016 GCA_964546355.1 uncultured Candidatus Saccharibacteria bacterium
CTGGCGACGGGGGTGACGTTGGTCCGCGGATGGGTGAATACATGGCGGGGGGCCAGTGGGGCCCCGAGGGTTTGCTCTTGTCTTTCCACTCTGAATAATGTATTGATGATTTTTGATACGGTGATAATGGCTTTCTCGAATAGAGAAAGCCATTTTTTCTTTTCAAATCAGACACCAAAAGTCAATAATTGACACAATTCTCCTTATTTACTATACTGTATTCGATTGCATGATTGTGTTATTGGTGTCGCGATCGTGATTTTCTAAAAATCATCTTATTTTCATTAGTATTTTAATGCTGGGGATGACACAAAAGTAGTACCGAATAAGCAACCTTCTAGAGAGGGGAGGGCTTGTTTTTGTTTTATTTTCTGTGGATAACCCAAGCGCACGAGATTTTGTCCTATTATGCATACGAAAGACAAGAAGATCCGCGAGAAAAAATATTTCTCAAAATACAAGAAACCACTTGCACCGTTTCCAGATCTTTTGGAAACACAAGTTGCTTCTTATACCTGGTTGATTGAACATGGACTCAAAGAAGTCTTTACTGAATTTTCACCGATTGTGGACTATTCAGATAAGAAATTCAGTCTTGAGTTCTTGTCATTTTATTTGAGTGAACCTAAGTATGATGAACACTATGCGAAAGCAAACAAGCTTTCGTACGAGGCACAAGTAAAAGCGCGTGTTCGTTTGAATAACAAAACACTCGGTTCTGAAAAAGAACAAGAAGTGTTCATGACCGATATTCCGCTCATGACAGCACATGGTACGTTTATCATCAATGGTGTTGAACGTGTTATCGTGCCACAACTCGCGCGTAGTTTCGGTGTCTTTTTCCCTGAATTAGAAATTCGCGGCAAACAATTTTTTGGCGCAAAAATCATTCCTGCACGTGGTGTATGGATTGAAATAGAATCTGATATCGATGGCGGACTCTATGTTCGTATCGACAAGAAACGCAAATTCCCAGTAACGGCACTTTTGCGTGTTTTCGGCTTGTCTACTGATGACATGATCCTCGAAGCATTCAAAGATTCTGTCTACCTTGAAACCATCAAGACTTTTGTTGAAAAGGATCCAACTAAGTCAGTACACGATGCATATATCGAAATCTACAAACGTCTTCGTGATGGCGACCTTGCTACTCCAGAAAACGCGAAAGGATTTATTGATAATATCTTCAGTAAAGAACGCTATGATCTTTCTCCTGTTGGACGTTTCCGTTTCAACAAGCGTTTTGAGAAAAGTATGGATGAAAAGGAACTCGAACGACGAACCCTCTCAAAAGATGACCTTATCAGTATCGTTGAGTACATTTTGCATTTGAATGCGACACCAGATGCAATTGCTGACGATATCGATCACCTTGGTCAACGTCGTGTGCGTTATGTCGGAGAACTCCTCCAACAAAAAATCCGCGTGGGTATGACTCAAATCAAGCGTAACATTCAAGACAGAATGTCTACTATTGACGTGTCTACATCAATGCCGATTCAAATCCTCAATCAACGTCCTCTCCAAGCACGTATCAAGGAATTCTTCACACAAAACCAGCTCTCTCAATTTATGCAACAAGAGAATGTGCTCTGTGAACTAGAACACCTCCGTACGCTTTCAGCACTTGGACCAGGTGGTCTTACTCGTGAACGTGCATCACTCGAAGTACGTGACGTGCACACCTCTCACTATGGTCGTGTCTGTCCTATCCACACTCCAGAAGGTCCGAACATCGGCCTTATCTTGCACTTGTCTGTATACGCTCGTGTAAACAGTTTTGGTATTATCGAGACTCCATATGTCAAAGTAAAGAATGGCAAGATCATGAATGAGATCGTGTACTTGAACGCCCTTGAAGAAGAAAAGTTCAACATTGCACACGGTGCAGTGAAGTATGATGAGAATGGTAAGTTTATCGACGAAAAAGTCGAAGTGCGTGCACGTACAATCCCAGGACTCGTTGATCGAGATGCTGTGGACTATATTGACGTGGCAACAAACCAAGCATTCTCTATCGGTACTTCTATGATTCCATTCTTGGAACACAATGACTCTACTCGTGCACTGATGGGAAGTAATATGCAAAAGCAAGGCGTGCCTTGTATCGTACCTGAAGCACCACTCGTGGCGACAGGTATTGAAGAATCAGCAGCTCGATTCTCTGGACGTATCATTATTGCTCGTGAAGCAGGTGAAGTGACATATGTTGATGCGAAGAAAATTACTATCAAAGAAGCGAAAGGTGATCACACATACCCACTCGTGTCTTTTGAACGTACTAACAACTTCTCTGTATTCCATCAACGTCCACAAGTTTCAGTCGGTGACAAGATTAAGAAAGGCGATCTCCTTGCAGATACGAGTTCTACTGACCAAGGACAGATTGCTATCGGTCAAAATGCACTCGTTGCATTCATGTCATGGAACGGTAACAACTATGAAGACGCGATTATTCTCTCTGAACGTCTCGTAAAAGATAGTAAATTCACTTCTATTTATCTTGAAGAATTCACTTGTATCGTTCGTGATACTAAGCTTGGACCAGAAGTCACTACTCGTGATATTCCAAACGTCGGTGAAGTAAAATTGAAAGACCTCGATGAAGACGGTGTGATCCGTGTTGGTGCTGAAGTTCGTGCCAACGATATTCTCGTCGGTAAAATTACACCAAAAGGTGAAACAGAACTCACTCCAGAAGAACGCTTGCTCCGATCAATCTTCGCCGAAAAAGCTCGTGATGTAAAAGATACATCACTTCGTATGGAACATGGAAAGCGTGGACGTATCATTTCAGTAAAAGTATTCTCACGTGATCAAGGACACCAACTCGAAAGTGGTATTATCAAAAAGATTGTTATTGAAGTTGCACAACTCCGTAATATTTCAGTCGGTGACAAACTTGCTGGACGTCACGGTAACAAAGGTGTTATCTCAATTATCCTTCCAGAAGAAGATATGCCATACATGGCAGATGGACGACCTGTCGATGTGATCCTGACACCACTTGGTGTGCCATCACGTATGAACCTCGGACAAATTCTTGAACTCCACCTTGGACTCGCAGCACACACACTCGGCTACCAAGCAATCGTTCCTCCGTTCTCAGGAGCATCTGATAAAGAAATCAAAGAAGAATTGAAAAAAGCAGGAATTCCAGAAAATGGTAAAATGGCACTCTTTGATGGACGTACCGGTGAACAATATAAACAAGACATTTCTGTTGGATATATGTATATCTTGAAACTGCACCACATGGTTCAAGACAAGATTCACATGCGTTCGATTGGACCCTACTCTCTCATTACACAACAACCACTCGGCGGTAAAGCACAAGGTGGAGGACAACGTTTTGGAGAAATGGAAGTCTGGGCACTCGAAGGATACGGTGCATCACATGCACTTCGTGAAATGATTACGATTAAGTCAGACGATATCAAAGGACGTTCAGCAGCATTCGATGCGATTATCAAAGGAGAAAAAATTGTTCAAATGAACGCTCCTGCATCATTCAATGTCATGTTGAATTATCTCCGTGGTCTCGCACTCGATGTTGACCTCGTAGACAGACATGGTAATCGTGCAGATCTCGGTGCAGCAACTCGTAAGGTCGAAGCAATAGCAGTGGACGATGAAGACATCCTTCTCGACGCATAATAATCATTAACGAAGAAAAACTATATGTCATTAAATCAAAAAACAATTGATACAGCAGACTTCGATTATATTACCCTCAAGCTTGCTTCGCCTGATCGCATTTTGCAATGGTCATACGGGGAAATTACCAAGCCAGAAACCATCAACTACCGTACAGGTCGTAGTGAACGAGGTGGTCTCTTTGACGAACGTATTTTTGGACCAGAAAAAGATTACGAGTGTTACTGTGGAAAATATCGTCGTATTCGATACAAGGATATTGTGTGTGAAAAATGTGGCGTGGAAGTAACACTTTCGATTGTTCGTCGTGAACGCATGGGTCACATTGATCTTGCGTCACCAGTTGCACACATTTGGTTCCTCCGCGGTGTACCATCTCGCATGTCTATTTTCCTTAACATCTCTCTGACTGACCTTGAAAAAGTAATTTACTTTGCAGGATACATTGTTACTCGTGCAAACGAAGATGAAAAGGAAAAAATACTTCGTAATATTGAAACTGAATATAAGCAAAAAGTAAAAATGGCGAATGATGACGAGACTCGTGAGAAACTCAAACTCGTCCTCGCAAGTACCAAGAAAGAAATCGCAGATATTTATGAAGGAAAAGTGTTCAATGAAATTGCATTCCATCACTTCAGTTTGAAATACGGAACTTGTTTTGAAGCTGGTATTGGTGCTGAAGCAATTTATACTATTTTCAAAAACACTGACCTCCTCAAACTCAAAGAAAAGACAGAAAAAATGATTGAAAAAGCTGGTGCAGGTGAGCGAGAAAAACTCGACAAACGTCTCGGTTTGATTCGTTCTATGCTCGTGTCTGATGTCCGTCCAGAATGGATGTTCATGACTCGTATTCCAGTTATCCCTCCAGCACTTCGTCCGATGGTGGCTCTTGAAGGTGGACGTCATGCGACTTCTGATATCAACGACCTCTATCGTCGTGTGATCAACCGTAACAATCGTCTCAAAAAATTGAAAGAAATTGGTGCACCAGATGTGATCTTGCGTAACGAAAAGCGTATCTTGCAAGAAGCTGTGGATGCATTGATTGATAACTCAATCGCAAAGCAAAACGATTCTCAAGCAGTTTCTCAATCTCAAAAGCGTGCACTCAAATCACTCGCTGACAACTTGAAGAGTAAACAAGGTCTTTTCCGTCAAAACTTGCTCGGTAAGCGTGTAGACTATTCTGGTCGTTCTGTTATCGTGGTTGGTCCTGCGCTTAAACTCAGTCAATGTGGATTGCCAAAACAAATGGCACTCGAACTCTTCCGTCCGTTCGTTATTGCAAAATTGATTGCACGTGAATTCGCTTTCAATATTCGTGGTGCAAACAAACTTATCGAAGAAGGTGTACCTGAAGTATGGGCAATTCTCGAAGAAGTAATTGCTGGCAAGAGAGTGCTCCTTAACCGTGCGCCAACATTGCACCGCCTTGGTATTCAAGCATTCGAACCAGTGCTTATCGAAGGTAATGCGATTCAACTTCACCCACTCGTATGTACAGCTTTCAATGCTGACTTCGACGGTGACCAAATGGCTGTGTATCTTCCACTTTCTGAAGAAGCACAAACAGAAGCACGTGATCTTATTGCCTCAAACAAAAACCTTTTGAAACCAGCATCAGGCGATCCTATCGTTTCTGCGAAGCTCCTTGATATTGCGCTTGGTTGTTACTGGATGACTAAAGCAGTAGAAGGTGAAAAAGGTGAAGGTAAAGCATTCTCAAGTCCAAACGATGCGATTACTGCGATGGATTTTGATCTCGTAGGATATCGATCAAAGATCAAAGTGCTTCCAACTGACACTCCTAAATATGCAAAATTCGGCGGAAAGCTTTTTGAAACAACAGTAGGACGACTTCTTTTCAATGCAATTCTTCCAAGTGATTTCCCATATCTCAATGAGGAAATGACTCAAAAGAGATTGTCTTCATTGATTGATGAGATTATCTTTACGTACGGTATTGATGGAACACCAGCAGTACTTGATAAGATCAAGAATTTCGGATACAAATACGCAACTATTTCTGGCGTAACATGGAGTATTGATAATGTGCATGTTCCTGAAGGTAAGCCAGCACTTGTGCTCGCAGGTCGTGCTCGTGAAGAAGAAGCAACTCAACAATTCAACGAAGGTCTCCTTTCTGAAGAAGAGCGCTATAAGAAGGTGCTTGAAATTTGGGAGCAAACAAAACTTGATATTGAAAAATTGATTCCTGCAACACTCGACACAAAAGGATCTGTGTATGACATGGTGACTTCTGGTGCCCGTGGAACGATGGGTAACATTACTCAGATGGCTGGTATGAAAGGAATTATTCAAAACAACCAGGGACGTAATATTGAATTCCCAATTATTCCATCATACAAAGAAGGATTTTCTCCGATGGATTACTTCATCAGTACACACGGTTCTCGTAAAGGTCTTTCTGACACAGCGCTCAATACTGCGAAGGCTGGATACCTCACTCGACGTCTCGTTGATGTGGCACAAGACATGATGATCACAGAAGATGATTGTGGAACAAAGGAAGGTAAGTGGCTTACAAAAGAAAATATTTCTGGTATTGAAATTCCTCTTTCAAAGAATCTCCGCGGACGTGTTGTCGCTCAAGATATCAAAGACGCAGCAGGTGCGACACTCTACAAACGTGGTTTCTTGATTACAAAAGAAGAAGCAAAGAAAATCGAAGCACTCGGTGTTGAAAAAGTATTTGTTCGATCACCGCTCACTTGTAAAACAATTCACGGTATTTGTCAGCAATGTTACGGACTCGATCTCGGACGTAATCACTTGGTGAATATTGGTGAAGCTGTCGGTATCGTCGCTGCACAAGCAATCGGTGAACCAGGAACACAGCTTACACTTCGTACTTTCCACGCCGGAGGTCTCGCTGGTGTCGACATTACTGCAGGTCTTCCTCGTGTCGAAGAAATTTTTGAACGTCGTTCAAATCTCAAGAGTCCAGCAATCGTTTCAAAGACTGATGGTCAGGTAACTGATATTATCCAAGTTGATAATCAAAAATTGATCAAAGTACTTTCTGATTCAAAAGCTGATGGTAAATCAAACGAAGTTGAATATGTGGTTGCTCCACGTCGTCTTCCTATCGTTGCTGTTGGTGATAGTGTTCACAAAGGACAGTTACTTACAGACGGATCTGCTGACATAAATGAAATTTTCAAATATGGCACAAAAGATCTTGCTGAAGAATATATCATTCGTGAAATCAACAAAGTGTATGAACTCCAAGGAGCATCAATTTCTCGTAAGCACCTTGAGATCATCATTCGACTTATGTTCTCTCGTAAGAAGATCAAGAATTCAGGCACAACATCATTCTCAATCGGTGAAGATGTTGAAGCAATCGAACTTTCTGAAGAAAACGCACGAGTACTTGCAGAAGGTGGTGAAGAAGCAAAAGCAGATACTATTATTCTCGGTATTACTAATGTCGCGCTTACAACAAAAAGTTGGCTTTCAGCAGCATCCTTCCAAAACACAAACCGTGTGCTTATCGCTAATGCAATGC
>CAZJJM010000020.1:0-9729 GCA_964546355.1 uncultured Candidatus Saccharibacteria bacterium
TCAATACCCATGCCGAATCCAGTCATTGGAGGCATACCATGCTCCATAGCGGTCAAGAATCGTTCATCAACACTCATCGCTTCTTCATCTCCTCCTTCTTTTGCCTGTGCTTGTTTCTCTAACAATTCTCTTTCAACAAGAGGGTCAATAAGCTCAGCGTACTGATTGGTTATCTCAGCACCAGCAATGATAAGCTGTGCGACACGGGCAGTACCGTCAGTGTTCTGTTTTGCAAGTGGCTTCAATCCTCCAGGATAATTGGTTACGAATGTTGGGTTAATCAGAAGTGGTCTTGCGGTTTTTTTGTATATAAAATCAAGAACATTCGCAATACCCGTTTTTTGCATTTCTTCTCGATTCATACCGAGAGATTGTGCTTTTTCACGAATTATCTCTTCAGGTGCAGTAGTCATATCAATACCAGCGTGCACTTTCAATAAGTCATTGAAAGTGACTTTTTGCCACGGTGCGTCAAAATCAACAGTAACTTCATTACCATCTTTGTCATGAACCTTGAACTCAGTTTTGTTCACGACATCACGAGCGAGGTGTTTCAAAAGTTCTTCTGTCCATGTCATATTCTCTTCGAGGGTCACATATGCAGCATACCATTCGATCATCGTGAATTCTTGGATGTGAGTTGGATCACTTCCTTCGTTGCGGAAATTCTTCCCGATTTCATAGATACGTTCATATCCACCTGTCATAAGCATCTTATGCTCAAGCTCAAGTGAAATACGAAGTACCATATCCATATCGTATGCATTATGGTGTGTATTAAATGTCTTTGCCATAGCACCACCTGCTTGCGATTGCAAGATAGGTGTTTCTATTTCCATAAACCCTTTTTCATCAAAAAACTTTCTGATAGCACGAATAATCGCTGATCGTTTTTCGAATCGCTCAAATGTTTCTTTATTTGAAATCAAATCAAGGTATCGCTTGCGATATGTTTCTTCGACATCAGTAAGTCCGTGCCATTTTTCTGGAAGTGGAAGTAGTGCTTTTGAAGCAATATTCCATGCGGTTGCAAGTAAACTTCTCTCACCACGATCAGTGGTAAATAGTGTTCCTGTAACAGAAATAAAATCACCCAAGTCTATAGTATCTTTGAAAAGCTGGAGTATATCTTCACCAAGTACGTCTTTTTTGAAGACACATTGAAAACGCTCTTTGCCGTCTTGTAAAATAACAAAGAGGATCGCACCTTGACCACGAATAGCAACAATACGCCCTGCGATAGATCGCACCGCACCTGAGGCAACGTGTCGGTCGAAGTATGTGATCAGTTCTGCAATACTTTCATCGCGAGGAACAGATTCTGGATACACATCAATACCGTGCGCTTTGAGCGCTTCGAGTTTTTCTATACGTGTTGTTCGAAGTTCTTCAAGTGATGCCATAAAATAAATTGGATGTTACTCAACATCTATAATAGCATATTCCATGATTCCTAGTGGACCCTTGAAACTTGCTGTGTCACCTTTCTTCTTCCCTACAAGTGCTTCACCGAGTGGTGAACGATTTGAAATACGACCTTGTGCCATATCAGCTTCTTCTGATCCAACAATGGTATACTTTTTTGTATCTTTGGTGCCTTTCTTTTGAATCACTGCGGTTGAACCAAGTTCTATGATGTCACTGTGATGTTTCTCAATAATAACTGCTGCTTTCAAAATTGCATCAATCTTTGCAATACGTTCTTCGAGCTTACCTTGTTCTTCGCGTGCTTGGTGATATTCTGCGTTTTCAGAAAGATCACCGAGTGATTTTGCATATTCAAGCGCAGACAAAATAACTTGTCGCACTGGACCGGAAAGCTCTGCGTGTTCTTTTTCTAATTGTTCTTTTTTTTCTTTTGTGATGTATTCTTGTTCCATGTTTAGATATATTATAACGTATAAATGTGTACTATGTGATTCATATTACTCTTCTGTGTCATCTGTCCCAACAACTCCTTGATCCAAGGCTTCAATGATTGGGTCGACATATCCTTGGAAAATTTTTGGGATATTATGCCATGACATCTTGATGCGGTGATCAGTAATGCGATCTTGCGGAATATTGTATGTACGAATTTTTTCAGAACGATCTCCTGTGCCAATCTGATTCTTGCGAACATCGGCGTATTTCTTTGATTCCTCTTCATCTTTCAACATTTGCAATTTTGAAGTCAAAATTGATAATGCTTTTTCACGATTCTTCAACTGACTACGCTCAGAGGTTGATCTGACATCTAGTCCTGTTGGTTTGTGAATCAATCTCACTGCAGTCTCCACCTTATTCACATTTTGACCACCAGCACCTCCTGAACGTGAGTATTCGATTTCAAGATCAGCAGGGGCGATGACAATGGTCGTCTTCTTGCGAAGCGGAAGTACTGCGACGGAAGCAGTGGATGTGTGGATACGCCCATTCTTCTCGGTGACAGGGACGCGCTGAATGCGATGCACTCCCGTCTCATACCGCAAGAAACGATATACTTCCCTGCCGTGGATTTCAAATGATGCTTCTTTATATCCATCAACGGCACTTTTTGATTCATCAATAGTACTCCATGTCCAACCTTCTTTTTCTGAATAGAGACGATACATTTCAGATAATTGGAAAGCAAAGAGTGACGCTTCGTCTCCACCGGCACCGGCACGGACTTCGAGAATAATCTCATTTGGAAATTCTTCTTCCTTTTTTTCTGATTCAAAAATTTCAGCGATTTGCGCTTCGTAAACTTCCGTCTGTGCAGTAAGTTCAGTAAGTTCAGATTCTGCAAGTTCAGCAAGTGTCGGGTCTTCTGTAACTAATTCTTTTACACGAAGAACTTCTCGATCAATCCGATCAAGCTCACTGGCAAGAAAACTTGTCTTGGTGTTTTGTTTTGCAATTTCACGATCAATCATAATGTATCTATTTTACCAAAAAAGAAACCAGGAGGTTTCTTTTCGTACGATTATTTAGTCTTTACAGCAGCCGCGCGCTTCTTGAATTTATCAACACGCCCAGCAATGTCGAGAACCTTTTCTGTACCAGTATAAAACGGGTGACATTGTGTACAAATTTCAACAGAAATTTCATTGAGTGTAGAACCTACACTGAAAGTAGCTCCGCATGCACAAGTTGCTGTTGCCGATGGATTAAATTTTGGGTGAATATCTTTCTTCATATATGGGTCAATAGTATCACAGGATTATGGATTTTGCAATGGGTCAATCATAGTTTCTTGGATGGTCTTTTTTCGAGCAACAACCTGATTTCCGTAGAAACTATTAGCAGGCTTCTTACTATCACACGCTCGTCCAGAGTAATATCTGCATGCAGCATTTCTTTCAGCGGTATATCCACCAGCACTAGCACCTAAATCAGCAAGAAATACACCGGAGGCCATAAATGCATCTCGCGGAATCCATGGATTTGGTTCACCAGAAATACCAAGAGCTTTGGCAACCTTATTTTCCATCATGACCCATGTTGAAGGAATGAACTGAGATGGACCCATCGCGCCACCATACCCTCCTCCAGCAAGAGGACATGACACTCTCGTCTTAAATGGATCAAGTCCAAGCTTACCGACGATATCAAGGAATGGTTTGACATCACGATTTGGCTTCATGACATTTTTTATAGCTGCACCTGATTTTATCACAGTACCAGCACCAGTTACCTGATCAGACAAATAACATGATCCGACATTGGCACCCAAATTTGATTCTTGTTGTAAAATAGCAAGGATAAACGCAGGATCAACGCCCGTCTTCTTACCAGCTTCTTGTGCATACACAAGCGCATCCCCGAACGGAATCGCGGCATTACCTCCGGCGAGTTGGAATAATTTTGCACGAATCGTAGCACGCTTCTTTTCTCGATCTGCAATATATTTTGCTTGCTTTTCCTCTTCTTGTTGACTGAGTTTAAGTAAAACTTTCTTTTCTGTCTCACTTTTTTCTACAACTTTTTTAGAATTTTCAAGTTCTACTTTTGCATCAACTTCTTGTTCTTGCTTTTGCTGTAATGTTTTCTTTTCTTTTTCAGTACTTGTTTTTGCAACCTTTATACCCTCAACATTTTCTTTAACTTCACGTTTTATGGACGCAAAAGTACTCATATCACTGTACACATCTGACACGCTCTTGTTCTGTAATACAACACTTAAAAAAGGTATTTTGTCTATTTCATCTGTCTTTCTGATTAACTCTGCAAGAGATGCTTTCTTTTTATCTATCTTTGTTTCTAGTGTATCTATAGTTTTATTTTTTACCTTAATTTCTTGTGTAAGTTTTGCAATAGCATTATTGCGGAGTTTAATTTTGAGTTTTGCTTGTTCGATTTGTGTTGTTAAAAACTGTACATCTTTTTTTATACTCCCTGTTTGTGTCTTTTGTTTTTCAAGTTGAGCTTGAAGATTTTTAATGTCTTGCTCAAGATTAAGTACTTCTTGTTCACAGATTCGTTTCTGATCAGCAGAAGAACTAAGTGTTAAATCTGTCTCACAGTCAAAAGCTTGTGCTTTTTTGAGAGTAGTCAAAATGACTCCACCACTTACAATGGATAGTAAAACAAAAAAAACTATAGGTTTTTTGATAAACCACATATGGAATAATTATAGCATAAAAGACAAAACTCCCAATTGCGGGAGTTTTGTCTTGCTATATATAAATATATATTATGCTTCTGTTTCTTCTTCTTTCTTACCTTTCTTTTCTACTTCGATAGAAGCGAGGTCTACTGGTGAAGCTTCTTCTGTTTCTTCTTGAGCAACTGCAATAGATGCGACAACTTCGTCTGCCTCTGTAACAAGCGTTACCCCTTTTGGAAGCTTGAGGTCACTTGCATGAATCTGACTATCTGCATTTTCTAGAACACTAATATCTACTTCGATTCCGTGAGGAAGATCATTTGGAAGCGCTTTGATTTCTACTTCGTGAAGCACTTTGACCAATGTTCCGATATTACCTTTCACTGCTGGTGCAACACCAACGAATTCGAGTGGTACATGCACTTCTACAGGCTTGTGAATATCAACAACGAGGAAATCGATATGGAATGGCATACCGTTTACTGGATGGTGCTGTACTTCGTGTACAAGTGTACTTACTGTTCCTTCTGGAGTTTTCAATGTTACTGGAGTTGATTCACCTGCTTCACGAAACACACGAGTAAAGTCAATAAGAGAGACACTAATCATAGTTGTTTGTTTGCCTGCACCGTAGAATACTGCTGGAACCATACCTTCGGTACGGAGTTTTTCTAGGTTTTCTGTTGGTTGGCGTAGTTTTGCTTCAAGTGTAATCATATAGGACTATTATATAGAAATTATGAAAAAAGTCAAAGATAAAATTTTTGACTTTTTAAGTGAAGATATTATTAATATCTAACCCCATCATCAAAAAAGATAGTCTATCCTGTTTGAGCATCAATGATTAAATATGAAGGAGAATTTTTAATTGGCCGCACTCTCCACACAAGCACAATATATTTTTCCCCAGGCTTCCCCATATTTTTGTTCCAAAATTCTTTATTCGCAACAAGAGATTCGTTTTTTATTTTCTTGCTCGCAATGACTATTGCTTGATCCTCAGATATTTTTGGAATGGTTGAAATATTAGGAGTAATATCTGTATTAATTTCATTTGTAACACTTGAAATAGTACCATTAGATTTGAAGTGATAGATAGACTCATCAGTACGGATACCATTTAAGTAAACATAAAATCTTATATGTGTCATTCCGATGTTATCTTTTTCAAAACGATATGCTTGAAGTCCTTGCAAAGATTTACTGTTATTTTCCATAAGTATCTCCATTTGATCAATTTGATCAGGTGTAATCAAATGAGGTGGTGTTTGTGTTTCGTTATTTGCTTTTATTGTTTTTTCGTAATCGGTATTTTTATGATCAAAGTAATCTGATTTCTTGTTTAAATAAGAAATTCCACCAGCAAGGACTAGTAAAATAATTATTATAATTAATAAAATTGTATTCGTTTTATTCATGTAAAAATTATACCATGGGTTTAATTTACTAATAAGGAAAATAAAAAATAGCCGAGAATTAATCTCGACTATATTGTTTTTATAGCAAACTTTTATTGTACCGATATTTTCCCTGTATATCCTTTACCCTTAATTATTGTCTGATAAACATACATTCCTGGAGAAAAATCTTCCTTGTGTATTTCACTTATACCGTCAGTGATTGGTAATGTTTTTACCAAATTTCCAATCATATTGTATACGTGTATTTCTCCATTTTGAGTAAATGGCGAAACAGTAATACGTGATATATTTTGAACTGGGTTTGGTGTAACTGTAATTTTAGGGGTAACATCTAACTTTTCAACTGCAGTTACAGTACAAGGAATCGTAGTAAACACTAAAACTGTTCCATAATAGAAGAAGCCTGAGCTATGTTTTACAACGGCTCTAAAATAATAGGTGCTATCGCAATATAATCCTGTAAGAGTATCAGAAAAATATGCCATTGCAGAAGTCATTATCTGTATTGTTGTAGATGATAGTGCGCTTGGAGACAAACCGTATTCAAACCACACGGTAACTGTATCATTAGTGCCATTGTTTGCATACATACCATTTAAAACAATAGTAGATTGTGTTACGTTGTTTGGTGACACAGTACTAACGATTAATGATTGCGCATGTGCAACATAATTACTGAAAAGTATTATGGTAATAACCATAAAAAGAATAGATTTTTTCATTTTTATTTAGATTAAAGAGGTTATCACAAATTCCGAATAGAATCTCTGACAACCCTTCTAATCTTTTTTTGAAGAACTAACTATATTTATATAATAGCATATTAAAATATAAAAGTCAATACCCTATACATTGTTTAATATATAGGGTATTGAGCTTGATTTTTAAGGTTTTTTATAGAAAACTTTAACTCCCATGCTCTTTTGAATGGTCATTTTTGATCAAATGAGCTCGAATATATTCTTTTGTACCACCTACTTTCTTGCCAGGATTAAAGATATTTTTCGGATCAAACATATCTTTCACGTCTTTAAATAATCCACATATATGTTCTCCGTACATTTGTTCCAGATACGGTGTACGAATAATCCCGTCATTATGTTCAGCTGTAATAGATCCATGATACGAAAGCACGAGATCATACACCTTCTGTGAAAGATCTAAAATCACATCCCCAGAAAGTGGACTATCGAGATCCATAAGTGGAATGATATGGAAATTGCCATTCCCTGCATGACCTGCAATGGTATAGACGAGATTGTATTCTGCGATCAATACTTCGAGCTTCGGGAGAAATTCTGGAAGTACACTTGGTGACACGATGACATCATCTATGAATGGTGCAGTGCGCTTGCCTTGAACATGTTTGCGGAGCATATTGAAACTTTCTCGACGAATTTTCCAATACTTTTCGGCTTCGGCACTATTGCGTGCAATACGAGTCTTGTATCCAAACACATTGACTGCATCTTGAACTTTACGTAACTTTTCTGCAACTTCTTGCTCGGTAACACCTGATATTTCAACAAGTAAAATAAGTTTCGGCACACCACCAGTCAGCATCATCCATGCTTCTGGAATAAATCTAAAACCTAATTTAATCGCACCCCAAAAACCAAGCTGTTTAAAGAAATCAAAAAAGAATCTCACAGCAAGCTTCATGCTATAGTCATCGTATGATTCCAGACTATCAGGACCAAATGGCATAATCGTTTTCACGATATCACCAAGTCGAGTGATATCCGGCATAAATATCGCAAGTACATTTTCATACGGAGCAATAGGAACGAGACGGAATGTGATTTGTGTCACAATACCCAATGTTCCCTGTGAACCAACAATAAGTCGACAAAGGTCGAAAACTTCCGTCTGTTTATTCCAGACATTCCACAGATAATATCCTGCGGAATTCTTGGACACATTCGGTTTTGCATACTCAATCGCTTTTTCATTCTCTTGTATGAGCGCATATAGTTTCTTATACAACTGCCCAAGAAGTGTGGCTTCATTCATTGCAGAAGTTAACTCACGGTGCGTCATTGCGTGTATGGTGTATTCGTATCCATCTGAAAGGATTATCTTCAGTGACTCAATGTACTGTTCTGTTTTTCCATACTTCAATGTTTTTTCTCCACCAGAATTATTACCAACCATTCCACCAACCGCGCAAATATCTTTTGATGCAGTATATGATGGCAACAACACCTCATGTTTTAATGTTTCTTTTTCAAAATCACGATAATACACACCTGGCTCAACAACAGCACGAAGTGTATCGACAGAAACAATATTATTCATATATCGAGACACATCTACGATAATAGAATTATTAACAGCACCACCAGACATACACGTACCAGCGGCACGCACAGTAAGAGAAAGATTATTTTGAGTATCTTTGTTATCAGTCACCCATTTTACGAGATTTTGAATATCGGTACTGTCCTTTGGAAATACCACAAGCTCTGGTCGAACTTTAAACAAACTCGCATCATGCGAATAGGTATCGAGCACTTCTGGAGTATCTTCTATATCCCCTTTAAAAAATTTTTTGATTTCGGATTTCATTTATTTTTCCCCATCAATTATTCCAACAACATCCTTTGCAGAGTTTTCACCAATGAAATTTTCAAACAAATGTAAATTATCTAAATTATGTAGAATAACAATAACTGAAAGAATAGAAACAACAAACGCAGATTTCAACACTGAACCAAGAATAAAATCAACTGACGGAATAACAGTTACTGCAATCAAAAGAATAAGCATGAAAAAACAAATCAAAAACCATTGAAATCCAGGAATTCTTTCTTGAAAAATCATAACCATATTTTTACGAAGAACCTGACAATCACCCATGTTTGTAAGTACCCTTCCGATAGATTGATTACGCAAACTTTCTTGTTTATTACTTGCAATTTCTTGCTCTAAAACAGCATGAATACCTGAGATTGTATTAGACTTATTTACAAAATGATAATCCCATCTTTGAGAAGCCAATATCTTTGTATAATGGTCCTTTATAATCGTTCCTATCTTTTCTTGCACAACAAGAGAAATATTTCCAGCTACACGATATGTCGAAGACATTTTCCCATCAAACGTACTAATGATTTCTCGTATTTTGGTATAACGGTTTCCCTGTCGAGTAATAAAAAATCCTGTGAATATAGAGAAGAAAAATGTTGTGATTGTTATAAAGATTTTATCAGTACTTGCTCCGCCGAAATCAAAAGTAAAATAGACCCATGATAAAACAATGAACAATATTAAAAGTAGGAATTGTGTTAGACGTATTTTCATAAAATAATTATTACATATGATTAAATAATTTCAATCGTGCTTCGACAATAGCTGATATTGCATCCACTGCAGGAGTGAGGATCTTTGCGGGATTGATTTCATTTGGGTTCTGTTCAATAAACTGCTCCACGGCATCACGATATGCGAGACGAATTTCTGAATTAATATGAACAACGGAAATACCCGCTTTGATTGCATTGGTAAAATCCTCATCTCGAAGTCCAGAACCTCCATGTAATACAAGTGGAATATGTACGGTTTCTTTTATACACTTCACGAGTTCCGCATCAATATGTGGCTTGCCACTCTTAATCAATCCATGAATACTCCCGACAGACGGAGCAAAGACATCAACACCAGTCTTATCTACGAAATCTTGCGCATCTTCTGGTGTCGTAAGCACTCCTGCACCTTCTGGAATATGATCTTTGATAT
>CAZJJM010000021.1:0-9557 GCA_964546355.1 uncultured Candidatus Saccharibacteria bacterium
CAGGGTTGCGGCGCGGCTGCGCTGAGACCCCGACTGGTTCGCGACCAGAACCGACACCCACTACAACAGCGTCAGCTTCTTTGATACCAAGCGTTGCCGCTTTGTCACCAAGAATATCGCCTACTTTTGAAGCAGCAAATGGTGTTCCTTTTTTCGCTCCGCGAAAACCAAGACTACCTGCTGAACTCCAGAAGAGTGTATTTCCTTTTTTATCTGAAAATACAACTTTTGTATTGTTGTAGGTTGCTTCTACGTGAAGTGTACCCGCAGAAATCTTTTTCTTTGGTGTTCGTGCACCAGTGCGAGCTGATTGCCCTTCTGATGCTGTTCCCTCTTGATTTGCAATTCTTTTTTTGCCCATAACGGTTTGTATACTTACTTAATGTTGCCAAACTTAAAATAATAAAATGTTTATCTGAAATATATTACGTCTTCGATTCTTTTCTTCGTCCACTACCCATTGTCTTCTTCACACCTTTCAATGTTCGAGCATTGGTTTTGGTACGTTGACCACGAGATGGGAGTTTTTTCATGTGTCGACTTCCTCGATATGACTTGATATCTTTGAGGCGTTTGATGTTGGCAGTAATCTCACGCTTGAGGTTACCTTCGATTTTCAAACTTTCGACAATCTTACGGATCTGATTTTCTTCATCAGGAGTAAGATCTTTTGATTTCTTGTCATGAGGAATTGTTACCTCATCAAGAATCTTACGAGCTCGAGAAAGGCCAATGCCATACAATTCTGTAAGACCGATATCGAGACGCTTTTCATTTGGAATAGTAATACCTAAAATACGCATGGAAATATAATGATTAAATTCTATTGTTTTTGCTTGTGCTTTGGATTATCACAAATGATACGCAAATGACCTTTGCGCTTTACCATCTTACACTTATCACACATTTTTTTAACTGAGGCACGAATTTTCATATTTTTATCTTTTTATAAAATACGCTAAAAAAGCACAAGTACGCCTAACGTACAAAAACAAGGAGAGTATACCTTATTTAGAATCTTTTTACAATACGACCCTTTCCGCCGTACGGATCAATAACGACATCAACTTTATCACCGAGCAAAACCTTAATACGATTTAGGCGCATTTTTCCAGAGAGATACGCTAGAATCTCTTCTTGAGAATCTAGCTTTACTCGAAATAACGTGCTTGGTAGCGCTTCAGTAACAATGCCGATTTTTGTTATAACTCCTTCATTTTTTTCAATCATTGAACTTTTTTATAGTAACAAAAAAATAAAAATAAGTCAACAAACGCATCTGGGGGTATCTATATATCCCATTATTTTTCTGACAAATCAATGTTTTTTATCACCACGGTGACTTTTTCACTTTTTTCTGGAATAGTTTTTATCCAAAATGGCGTAATAGTGAGCTCTGCGGCATCGATAGAAAGGTATTCACTTGTCATCTTTTTAAAATCTTTTTCCCGTGAACCAAGAAGTGACTTCTGGATAGAAGTGGTGTCGACTTCCCAGACGACACGTGCATCACCAATTAGACGAAAACGTACTTCTGGAATATCTTTTATTCCGGGAATATCAGCGGGTTCATATGAAAATGCAAGTGTTGATAATTCAGGTATGTATATAGGAACATCATCATATTCACTGTCAGCAATCTTGGCAATTGATTTTGACAAAGTTTTTTTATTCATCAAAACCAAATCCATTGTCCCAGACTGAACCATTGAAATCGCAGTTTGATCACCCTCGATTGGAATTTCTTTTGTCTCAACAGTAATCTTTGAACTTTCTGGATAAAAGAGGAAATCTTTTGGAATTTGGACTTCTGCTTGAGAAAGGAGCTTTTGGCGTAGTGTTTGAGTTAATTCATCTATCACTTGTGTACGAACACTGTCATCAAGTACAGCAATCATTCCAACCTGCCCTCCAGTAATAGCACCAACAGAACGTGCGTATATCTTTTCTTTTTTTGTACCTGAAAAATTCTTGACAGACAAATCAGTTGCTTCTTGGTTATACTCTGCACCTGAAGCACTTGCCTCTATAGCGACTCGTATAGATCCCGGAATATTCTTTTTTGTTTTATCAAGTGTATATCCTGGAATAGTTACAGTGCTTTTTGTTTTATATATCTTGCCATTTGTTGATACAAGATCAGTTCCTTTAGCAACCTTTTCTCCTTTTGTACTAAATGCATTGTATAACATCACCTCTCCAATAGCTTTAGTATTTACCTCTTTTGAGCTTGTTGAGAGGACAGTCTTTGAAACCTCACCAGAAAGTGACATTGTCTCAAACCCAAGCGAATCCACTGGCGCAGTTCGTTTTGCAATGAAAACCTCGTTTTTAAGTGTGACAGGGACGATTTTTGGTGTAATGACCACTGTTGCACCGGAAAAGAAAAAAGATAATGCAAAAATAAGCACTCCCACAGAAATGAATGCAATAAACCACCATATTTTTTGAGAATGAGTATCTGATTCCATAGGAGGAAAATCATGTGAAGGTCCACGAACTACTGTTTCTAGTTCTTCATAAAACACTTCTTCTGTTCGATATTCGAATTGCTTCGGTATCTTCTTGGAAACACGAGAATGAACCACATCTTGTGCAGGAGGAGTTTTCTTAGGAATTTGTTTTGTTGCTCTTTTTACAACAATATCTTGAATTGATCGTTTCATCATACAAATTATTTTTTCTGATATAACATATTACTAAATATACCACCGACAAGTAGTGTATTCACAGGATGAGCCTTTGCATCACTATCAATAAAATGCCTGAGGATCTCATTTTCAACAGAACGGACAGTAAAAGTACTATCAGTGAGTCGGTATTGAAGGAACACATCACTACCAATCACTTCAGAAAAAATATCAGCAAGTAATGGTTTTGAAAAAAGAATAACTGTTTCCGGAATAAGTGCACGTTCTCCTTCAACAATGAGTGCTTTTTGGAAAAGTTCCAGCCATGTTTTTGACGCTCGGGCAATTGCTCCTTCGATGCGTTGTACCTGTTCTTGAGCAAGATGTTTCTCCTGATGCAATGTGAGATATGTTTCAGCTTCCGTGTCAGTACATCCGAACTGCTCGGCAACCGCATCAATAAACACCTGTGACCCTACAGGAAACGTAACTGTTTTTTTCATAGTGGTATCAGTCACGAGCATAATCTCAGTCTCACGTTCACGAATACCCACATGAACACTCCGATCAATATGTGGATAGAGTACTCTTGCAAGGGCAAATTGCGCCAAAGAATACGAACGATATCTAACTGGAGTACTATGAAATACTTTTGAAAAACTCTCATTGAGTACATCTACAAGAGAACGAGAAGTAACACTCATATATGTTACAAGGTTTATTTCTGAAGCAGTTTTACCAAAAAGCTCAGAAACACGATATCCATTGGCAAAACTATCAGTAACCTCAACATCAATACGAAAAATATCATCACCTACCTGCTGATACAATGCACGTTCTTTTTCTGAAAATAAACGATACTCTCGCTCAAGCATGTCGAGTACCATCGATTCTTTTATAACAAATGGCCTATTTTTCTGAAACGTAATTGTGCGAGTTTGAGAAGTTGTCCACGAAGAAGAGATATATGCTTCTATAGCAACAGGAGCACCTGCACCTGCTCGAACAAGCGCATCACCTACAGACTCGACACCACGAGCAATTTCACGGACAATATCACCAAGAGAATGATTTGCTTCATCATCAAGAGTAATCTTATATGTATGAGCTGCGATAATCCTTGGACGGTGATGAAGAGACATCAGAACAAGCGAACCTGAAATATTTCCAGTTCCAATATCAAAAAGCGCAACACATCTATCACCGTATTCTTGTGCGGATGTCATATACATCTACAGTATAGCGTGATACTGGTACAAACAACAACGTGGAAAACATACTAAAAATGCTACAAAATATTTTGTAGCATTTTTAGTATGTTTCTGTTATTCAAGTATTGCCTTAATGCGACGAATTCCTTGCGCAACAGCTTCTTCTTTTTGGATTTTGAACTGACCAAGCTCTCCTGTATGAGTCACGTGTGGACCACCACAGAATTCTTTTGAAATATGATTCCCTTCTTTATCTTCGATAAAATACACACTCACGACATCTGGATATTTTGCACCGAATTCCATCTCAGCACCAATCTTTTCTGCTTCAGCAAGAGGCATTTCACGACGAACCACAGATAAATCTTCTTTAATCTTTTCATTTACAATATCTTCAACCTGCTTTTTCTCTTCATCGGTCAACTTGCGATCAAAAGAGAAATCCATACGAAGCCGTTCTTCGGTAATATTACTTCCCCGTTGTTTGATTGTTGGACTTACTACTTGTTGCAATGCAACGAGGAGGAGATGGTGCGCAGTATGAAGACGAACAGTTTTATCATTCGTATTTGCAAGTCCACCTTTGAACATACCGGCAGATGCACTTTGAGAAAGTTTTTTGTGTTCGTCCATTTCTTTGTCGAACTTCACTCTATCTATAGTAATTCCCTTTTCTTTTGCCAATTCTTCAGTCAGTTCTATTGGAAAACCATACGTTGTCGCTAAGATAAACGGATCAACTCCTTTTTCAAATTCTTTGATCCCCCCTTCAACTGTTTTTTGGAATTTTGTAATTTCATCAAGAATAACATCAATATTTTTTGAATTATTAATTTCAGAATATTTTTCTTTATACTTGTTTATAAAAAGAGTCAATATTTCGATAGAAATATTTGCAGAGAACTCTAACTTGAGGGAGCGAACGACAGAACGACGAATTAAACGACGTAAAATATATCCACGGTCTTTGTTCGAAGGAATAACCCCATCAGCAACCATAAATAATGCAGTGCGTAAGTGGTCAATAATTACACGAGCGTAATTTTCATTATAATTTTTTGATTCAGTTTTTATTTTTTCGAGAACATCAGAAAACAAATCCGTCTCATAGGCAGTCTTCTTTCCTTGCATCACCGCAGTAATACGTTCGAGTCCCGCACCAGTGTCTACATTCTTTTGTGCAAGTTTACCGACAACTTTTCCGTCTTTCTTCTCATATTCCATGAACACGTCATTCCAGATTTCAATTACATCTTCACTCTTACACGCAGCAATAAAACCATCTTTATCAAGATCACCTGTTGTACCTGTCATATCATAAAACATCTCACTGCATGGACCACACGGACCATTGTCACCAGGACTCCACCAATTATCATCTGCAGGAAGTGCATAGATGCGATGTTCTGGAATACCAAGGCTCATCCAAATATCTTTTGATTCTTGGTCATATGGTGCATTTTCATCACCTTCAAAAATCGTCACATAAAGACGATTTACATCAAGACCAAGTCCTTTGTTACCATCAACTTCGTCGTCATTATTTGTTAAAAATGTATAACTCCAAGTAATCGCTTCTTCTTTGAAATAATCTCCAAGTGACCAGTTCCCCATCATTTCAAAAAATGAAAAGTGTCTATTGTCTCCAATATCTTCGAGATCGCCCGTGCGGACACATTTCTGAACATCAGCAATACGGCGACCCATTGGATGCTCTTGCCCGAGGAGATATGGCACGAGTGGTTGCATCCCTGCTGTATTAAAAAGTACAGAAGGGTCATTTTCTGGTACGAGCGAAGCCGAAGGAATGATTGCATGTCCTCGCTTTTCAAAAAAGGCTAAAAATCGTGAGCGAATTTCTGATGATTGCATATGGGAATTAGTATAGCAAATAAAGAATTCCAGGGGAAATATACTACGATTGTCTTTTTTGTTTCAACCATTTTTTATAAACATCGGACATATGTTTAAATCCTTTCTTATTATTCGCGATTTCTTTTTTACCATCTACCATACGTATACTTGCATCAAAAACAACATCCTTAGTATACGGTTTAATTTTTTCCATATCTTGAATTCGTTTTTTTGCCCGAGCTATTTTTTGCGGAATAGTTCCGGTAATAGATTTGATATATGCATTTGGTGTGAGTTTCTTTCCGGTGGCGATTTTTACCAACTCTGGAAATGTTTTTGACGCACCAAGTTTCCATACTTTTGCCATTTCTTTACCAATGTTTGGATTATCTACAATATACCCATACTTTTTGTAGAAATATTCTCGCCATTGTGAAAGTGCAAGTTCTGCAAGTCCATACCCTTGATACGAACAAGAACTTTCCCATGCATAAATGTGAGGAGTTTCTAATAATGATAGTGATGCCTCACTTCGATCGCTATATTTCAAAAATACTTTCTTTGCAATGGTTCGCACTTTTTCTGTACTAATATTTTTCTCTTCATATAATGATTTTTCAAAATACATAACCATCATAATACTCATCATACGAAGCGGTGCTACAGGATGCAGTGCTTCTACTTTTCTTTCAAAAAGTTCAAATGGATAGGATGCTCCATCGAGTGTTTTTGCATAACGCACACGCCACTCGATACTTGAATACACATTATCAAGGAACATACTCTGAGTTTCTGCCCATGCGGTCGACATGGGTGCATATTCATGATTCAAGCAAACATCTTTCATATCAGTATTGAGCATATGGGCTGCATGTCCTCCTTCATGAAAAAGTGTGTGAAAACCTTGCATTTCTTCACCTGACTGACCGAGAGAAACATTACAAGTAAAATTAGATACTCCAGGAATTCTTTTTTCTCCTGTATAAGAAACAAGTTTTGGCCAATGACAAAAACCATTGTTGTACTTCCCGTTTCTCTCTAGTAAATCAAGTGTGAGTGACCCTCCTTTGAAATCAATGCCGAGTGCTTTAAATGAACGGCCCCATCGATCAAGAGCTTCTTCAAATGGATAAAAAGGATCTTCTTCTTTTGTAAAAGAACCCGCAATCATGTATCCAAAATTCCACGGCTTACGAAGTCCTTTTTGTGTTTTTTCAAGTATGCGAATTTCTTGAAATCCATATTTTGTCTGATCGTAAATAGTATCAAAAATGATAAACAAATCTTTTTTTGTCATCCCTTCTTCTACTTCAAGTTTATACGCATAGAAATCTTCATAACCAAGCAAGTTCGCATATTCGTTACGAAGTTTTATAAGCGCAACAAAATCATCAAGCAATGGTCCATTCATAACTTGCAATGCATCAAAACATGCCTTACGAACTGACTCATCGTCTGCTGTTGCTAAAAGATTTTTTATTTCATTTACAGATTTTTCGACAAATTTCTTTGTTTTTGGATCTATATATCCTTGTTTTCTCTCGGTGCGAGTCTTTTGAATTTTTGATTCAAGTGTCGCAATCTGGTCTTTGAGCACAAGTCCTTGCGGCGGAGTTTGATACAAAGTAAAAAAATGTTCCCAATATGAAAGTCGTTCTTTTATTTTTCCTTTTGCAATTTTTTTATATTCACGTACTTGTTGCAATAAATCAACATTTGCACGAAAACTATCACGCATCTTCATTGCTATATCTTTTTTCTGATCAATACTATGGTCATACATATAAGAAACCCAAAACAACGATTCATACTTTGTGTGCAAGTCACTATATGTGACATTTAAATATTCTAAAAAATCCTTAGGGGATGTAAATTTCTTATTCATATTCACCATGGTACCACAATTAAAAAGCCCGCGAAATGCGGGCTTAATTTTAATTTTTCATGTGATGTATCAAAAAACCTTTTTGGTTATTGATATGCTTTGAAGTCCCCGCAACTCGTGCGTATGGAGCTTGTCCTTTTCCAGAAAAAGTAGATGATGTGCTTTTTTGTGAATTTGTTTTTGTTTGATTTTTTTTGCTCATAGTACATATATTTAATTTGTCCGGATATTTTATATCATAATAGTAAATAAAAAACAAACCCGCAATGATGCGGGTTTGTTACAAGAAATATTATTCTTTTTCGATTTTTTGAAACAGTGAAAGTTTTTTTAATTGCTGTTCGATGAACCACAATACAATAAAAATAAAGAGTGTAAGTACTGTAGTGATGATAGATATCTTATACAATCCAAATCCTGTCGCCATACCGATACCTGCAGAAACCCAAAGTCCTGTAGATGATGTTAGTCCGGTGATATGCTGATCTTTGACCATGACTAATCCTGCGCCGAGGAATCCGACACCAGCAATAATCTGAGCTGCCATACGAAGTGGGTCAAAATTTGTTTGTCCTGTAAAAAGATTAGTTACTTGTAATGAGATAATAATGAAGAGTGCAGAACCCATAGACACAAGTGCATACGTACGCATACCTGCAGTCTTATGTGCAAGTAACCGTTCTGCACCAATAACCATCCCAAATATCATCGCCCAAAATAATTTAAACATTAAAGAAACAGTAAGAGGGTCAAAAAAAGTGTAAAAATATTCCATATACAAATTATAACACGATGAGTGAAAAGTAATAAAAAACATGCAAGACACTACCTTTCTTGATCATACGGAAACTCCTGTAATAACTCTCCAGAATAATAGAATTCATATGCTAAATCACCAAAAGTATACAAAGTACCATTGACGGTGATTGGAGCTCCTCCTATTTGCGGGTTCGCTTTTGGAATAGAACGATTGAATCCGAGGTTATACAAGGTTGCAAGTACTCCAGGATTATTCCCTATCTCATATCCTGCATGTTTCCATTGTGCAGTTACTTGTCGCATAAATAACCCTGCATAGAGGTATGAATAGTACGTATTCTTGGTATCAGTAATCCGCTCAAATCTAAGTGCATCTACATCTTCAGTACCTTCTGGGTACGCAATAATCTGTTCCATTGACTGCCCAAGATAAAAAACAGACTCAGGATTTTTTAGATTCTCATCAATACGAGCTACTGTTTCAGGTTTCAAACCTGCAATCCCAAAAGAAAACTTAGATAGTGACGCAAGTAACTTCAATGGTTCAAAATAACTTTTGAAAGAATCTCGACTGTTGGTGAAGAATCTGAATTGCTCACCAATAATTCCCCCAAGAAGTATACGTGGAGAAATTCCTGCATCACGCGCAGCATTACGAATATATTCCTGATCTCGAATAAATGCAGATTTCATCACTGCCCATTCTGCCGAATCAGCCCATGGAAATGCTGTTTGTAGCACAGGATTAGTATCAGGAACAGTGACTGTCTCACAATCTTTCAATTGATTTACAAAAGACAACGTATTGAATCTTCGACTTGCAACAGTAAACATTGTCTGCACAAGCTCGCTTGTCGGAGCAGTCTCATATACCTGATTGATTGCATGCGCAGTTTGTGGTGCATAGTTTGCAAGTGTATGAATTTTACACAGCATAACCGCACGATTTGTATCTTTTGTCGTATTTTTAGAAACATTGGTTGTATCCGCGCGTGCACTACGAATCGCCTGATTTCTTTCAGAGATAAGTCCACGTACATTGAGCAATCCGAATTGAATCGCAAAAAAGACACCAACAAAAATGATGCCGATGATTGCAAATACACCTGTAACAATAGAGAAAACTTTATTCATAGAATACTATTACAATACAACACCACCTCCAATACACGAAGTATTTTTATATAACACCACAGATTGACCAGGAGAGACAAGGAG
>CAZJJM010000022.1:0-9426 GCA_964546355.1 uncultured Candidatus Saccharibacteria bacterium
AATCAGGAGGATAAGTTTTGTTTGCCACTAGTCCTGTGAAAAAAGCAATCACAATAAGTGCAATCGGTACGTAGAGCAATTTTTGTTTAAATATTGTGTGAAAGTGTCCTTGCTTCCACATGTACCGCACAAGTAAGACAAAAACTACAAAGCCAAATACTGCGGATATGATTTCAAAAATAAGATATTTAAACATAAATTGATTTTAACATTTTTCATTTATTTTCTCTATATACAATATTTCTACATCTTTCTTGAATCATATGCCCAATGAAGCAACGCTTGTCTTTGTCGAGGACGACAAAACACATCCCCTACTCGACAATTATTTTTGATCTGCATGACATGTCTACGCATTGCTATCCATCTTTTTATTTGCCGTTCATCATCATCAGTTCTTCTTCCTATATAATATCGACAGTACCACTGAAACCATCCTCGTGGATCTTGTGGATGTATCCACCCTTTTGCTTGCCAAACTGAGAGTGGTTGACTTGCATGTATACCGAAATAGTTAAGTTCTTTGTGTTTCTTTCCATCAGGTGAGAGTTTTGCTTTAGCAAACCATGCTCGTGGAAATTCTTTTGGTTTATCAGAAAAATATAATCCACCAAAAACACCTAACTCAAGCATTTCTTGTGGAGTAAGATCTGGAGTAAACCGTGGATCAAAAGATTTTTTTACTTTCATTACACCCATGGTATCATGTTGTATATATCTAATCTAGACAAACATGTATGCATAAAAAAATTACACTTGCAGGCGGATGTTTCTGGGGACTCGAAGATCTGATCCGCACTCAACCTGGTGTTATAAAAACCGAAGTTGGATACACAGGAGGAACAAATGAGAATCCAACATACGAAAATCATCCAGGTCATGCTGAAGCAGTAGAAATCGAATACGATCCAATCAAAACATCTTATACAAAACTCCTCGATTTCTTCTTTCAAATACACAACCCGACCACACTCAATCAACAAGGAAATGATAAAGGGACATCATACAGATCAGCTATTTTCTACGGAAATGAAGATGAAAGGAAAGAAGCTGAAGCGTTTATAAAAATAGTAAACGATTCAAAACGATGGAAAGATCCTGTAGTGACCACGCTTGAACCACTTGCAACATTTTATCCCGCAGAAACATATCACCAAGATTATTTACAGAAAAATCCGGGTGGATACACATGTCATGCTATTTGGTTCGACAGCTATATATCGTAATTTTTTTACACTAGAAGCAACATTAATATAATTTATACATCATCATGAAAACAACACTTATTGCTATTATCGGACTCGTACTTATCGGAACCAGTATATTCATGTACAAGACAAGACCAATGAATATTCCAACTCAAGATACAGTCGAAACAACATCGACAGACTCAACAATACAAACAGAAACAGTAGAACAAAAAGATACTATTATTTCGAATACTAAATCACTTCGTATTACAGGAACAGAATCACAAGCAACATTTACCCTCAAAGAAACACTGAGTGGTAAAGACGTAACTGTTATCGGTGTAACAAATAGTATTTCAGGTGACATACAGTTACAGACAACAAATCCTGCGAAACTTATTTTGGGAACAATCAAAATAGACGCACGCACACTCAAAACTGATAACGAACGCAGGAACGGTGCCATTGCTCGAATGATCCTCAACTCAGACCAGCAAGGAAATGAGTACATCACATTCACTACAACTGATGTCCGCGGAATCCCCACAACAATTGAAACAGGAGAACAATTCTCATACACCATCGTAGGAAATCTCACTATTCGTGGCACAACAAAACCAGTAACCTTCAACGCAACAAGCACACTCAATGCAGATGGTTCACTTTCTGGCACAGCAAACGCCACTGTAACATATGGAGATTTTGGTATTAGTGTTCCAGATCTTTCATTTCTCGCAAATGTAGACAAGGACACAACACTTTCTATTTCTCTCTTGGCGAAATAATAAAAAAACACCAGAATCATCTGGTGTTTTTTTATTATTTCTTTTTGTACAAGTGTATATATTCTGCACAAGACACAAGAACCTCTTTGAACAATGTTGGATTTTCTATAATTTCTGCATCGAGAATATACCAATCTTTTGCATTCGGATACGCAGGACCTTTTGGATATGCTGAACCAAGAAATTTTGCAGTGTATTCATTTATTTTTAGAAACACAGTCGAATCACACACAAGTGCAACAACCACATCATCGAAATAGAGTGCGTATTCACCGAACATTGCTCGTACTCGAGTACGGGACTCATCCCCTATCTGATCGAGAATATATCCAATAAAATCTTTACTAGTTGCCATACTACCAGTCTACAACAAAAGCATGGTTGTCACATCTTTACTAAACCATCCACACAAAGTAGACTGAATGTATGAAACAAGCACATATATACACAGCAATTATATTTCTTATTATTGGATTTGGTACTGGTTGGTATGTTCAAAAAACACCCACATCAACACACGAGAACATGACAGGGATGAGTATGCAACACACAATGGACGGCATGACCGATGGACTCGCAAATAAAACAGGCGATGCATTCGATGAAGCATTTTTAAATGAAATGATTATTCACCATGAAGGTGCAGTATCTATGGCACAGATGGTACTCGCTCAATCAACACGACCAGAACTTCTGACTCTTGCAAAAAATATCATTACTGCACAAACAACAGAAATCAATATGATGCAAAGTTGGAAACAAACATGGTTTAAAAAGTAAGTACATAAAAAAACACCCGATCGGGTGTTTTTTTATGTACACAAATTAATATGTAATCAAGCCAAGTATAATAAACAAAAAACCAATCAATGCTATGTTTTTTAAAAAATCGATCTGACTTTGCATCTTTGCCATAGGATCAGTCTCTTTCCAAAAATTATGCATCATAAGTGTTGTTGGAATCAAAAACACAATAAGCGCAACGGCACCAAGATCAACATATTGCCAAAAGAGCATACTCAAGCCTCCTCCGACAAGTAATAGTCCAGTAAAGATGACTGATTGTTTTGCCATAGGAACCTTCTTTGCACCTGCATATGACGCAAGACTTTTCAGATTAACAAAATGACTATACCCGCTATATATAAAATATCCGCCAACAATGATTCTTCCGAGAATTAATAGTGTGTTCATGTATATGTATTTAAATTACTAATGACCCTCAGTATACCACAATATAAAAAGCACCCTCTTGAGAAGGGTGCTTTGGTAATGCATCATGGTGCATTACCAACGAATTTCAGATACAGAAAATGCTCTTGTATTGCTTTCCATATTGTTGGAAAAGAATGATACTCCAGACCAAATTCTTTTGCTGTTTTTTCAACAATTTTTTGAATTGCAGGATAATGTACATGACTAATCCGAGGAAACAAATGATGTTCCACTTGATAATTGAGTCCGCCAAACAAAAATTCGGCAACCTTACTATCAACTGAAAAGTCGGCAGTGGTGGCGAGTTGATGTTTTCCAAATGATTCAAGTTGTGAATTATTTTCAGAAATAGTTTCAAACAAAACACCAGACACAACATGTGCTAGTTGGAATATGATTGCAATGAATAATCCACACACTGCAACAAAAATCACATACCCAACAAGTGTCGACACAAATCCATGTACCATAATTGGAAACACAAAGAAAAGTACTGCGTGCATTATTTTTGTTATCCAAAAAATAACATGATCACTTATCTTCATTTTGGAATGAGAAGGAATTTTCTGAACACCAACCTTTCTGGTGAAATACTTTTCAAAATCTTGAAACCATACCCACAATACATAAGTCAACATATACGCAAGAGGTCCATATATGTGCTGGTACCGATGAAATGATTTCACAGGTTGATCTAGATTCGTCCGTATTATAGGAAGAATATAAATATCATCATCATGTTCATTGATATTGGTATACGTGTGATGGAAGAAATTGTGTTTCACTTTCCAATGAAAAACACTACACCCCATAAGATTCAGAGTATACCCAGCAAAAGTATTCCATGTTTTTGTTTCGGAAAAACTTCCATGAGCTCCATCGTGCATCACATTGAATCCAATACAAGCAAACAAAAATCCCTGAATCCCCCACAGTCCATAGTGAAACCACCCGGGAGATGTCTTGAGTATCAACACATAATTCACTACGGCTAAACTTAGAAAAAATATTGTTTTAAGATATATTTTCCAATTACCAAATTGGGTGTGTTTACTGTGAGCCAAATAATCTTTCACTTGAATTTGTAATTCCAAAAAGAACAGGTCTTTTTCTTGGGAAAATTGTACTTTTTTCATAGTCTATTTATTTAAGGTAAAAAACATTCTATATCTATTCTACCACAAAAGACTTTCACACATGGACAACGAGTTGTCGTGTAGTACAATATACGTATGGAAAAACATAGTTACTCATGGACTGCACCAGAATTCATATTCAAAGAAAAGACAGTGGATTGGTATTGGGCAATCGGCATCATCACCGTCTCTTCTGTAATCGCAGCAATCATTTTCAAAAACTATCTCTTTGCAGTACTTCTTGTCATGGGAGGATTTTCTATTATAATGCTCGGTAAACATAAACCATCTCTCGTTGAGTTTACTGTCGACGAAAAATCTATCCACGCAAAAGGATATAAATACATACTTGAAGAACTTAAGGGGTACATGATAGACACTCGTGGAAACAATCTAGTAATTGAGACAACGGCAATACTTATGCCTGTAATATTCATTCCTCTTTCTGAAGATATCGACATGATGATGCTCAAATCTTTTCTTTCAAAGGTAGATCAAAAAGATATCAAAGAACCACCGTTTGAGAAAATCATAGAATTCCTCGGATTGTAAAACTTGCCAAAACGTCTAAAAACTGTTATTTTATCTCTATTGGTCTCGTCGTTCAACGGATAGGACAACAGTTTGCGGAACTGTAAATCCAGGTTCGATTCCTGGCGAGATCACAAACAAAAAAAACTCCCCTTGTGGGAGTTTTTTTTGTGATCCGCAGTGAGTGAATCACTTCACTCACGTCAGGAATCGAACGACGGAACGGGCACCTGGTCAGCAGACTAGGTCGTGAGCCGGTGCCCAGACAAACTTTTTTGACGAAAAAAGTTTAGTCGAGGGAGATACTCCTGGTGAGGTCACATATTAAAAAATCACCCACAGTGGGTGATTTTTTAATATGTGACCTATCTCCCGTGAGTAAGATCACCAACCTCTTGTATAATTTCCCTAAATCTCACTTCATCAAATTCTCCATTTTTAAATTCCTCAATGAGTGAATTATATCTATCACACATACCTGGAAATTCACGCTCTATTTCTTCGTACGTTTTTTCTGTATACATTTCAAGTGTTTTAAAATCGTATTCAGGCAAACGTATTTTTGATTCTTCTGCAGTAAAAAACTGAAATTGACTGACTTGATTATTTGCGTCTACTATCAAATTTTTAATAGAATTATTGTTTTCTGGTCCTTTTTCCATATGAGTTATTCCTCTGTTGCCCAAGCAGTAAGTTCTTCTTTTGTTACTTCACCACAAAGCCATTTATCATTATCGGTATTGTAGAAAAATGGCACACCGCCACACAACTCCTTGTCACACTCAAGCATTCGAGCTTCATTTTCTTTGTTGTGCCAGACTTCGACACGTTCAATGACGACATTGTGTTCTTTTTCTATTTCATCAGTAAGTACTCGCATACGCTGACAGTGTGGACATTCTTCTCCATAAAATTCAAGTAGTGCCATAAATATTATTTGAAATTAGTTATATATAAAAAGTATAACAAAAAACACTCGCATGGTGCGAGTGTTTTTACTATTTTGATGCGCGTGAGAGACGAGCTTTCTTGCGAGATGCAGTGTTTTTCTTGATAACACCTGTTTTTGCGGCTTTATCAATAGCACTGTATGCTTTTGCAAGAGACTTCTTTGCACTAGCTTTGTCTGTCTTTGCGAGCTTTTCTACTTCTTTGATTGTTTCTTTGAGAGCTTTTTTGCGACGATCGTTGACGAGTTTCTTTTTCTCAGACCCACGAAGTGCTTTTTTTGCTGATTGTGTAATTGGCATGTCTAAATTTGAATGTGATTATTTATTGCACAAACCCTATGCCCGAGACACAAACATAAGACTTGAATACATACACTATACTACAGATATATCTTTTATGCAATAAAGAAAAGGTTTTCAAAAGGTGTCGTATTTCATGATATACTTGAAGAAATGATCAAACAACTCACTGGCACCATTGCGTATATTTCTGATAAATACACCATTATCGATGTTCATGGAGTCGGATACCAGGTATTCTGCCCTGCCGAAACAATTACCGGACTAACAGAAGGTGCGACATATAGACTCTGGACATATATGGCCGTTCGAGAAGATGCGCTTGAACTCTTCGGATTCTTAGAATCTGATACCCTTCGCATGTTTGAACTATTAATCACTATTTCTGGAATTGGTCCACGAGGAGCACTTGCCATACTCAATGTAGGTTCTGTCGACATGCTCGAGAGCGCAATCGCGTCTGGTGACACTGCATTCCTCACCAAGATTTCTGGTATTGGTCGCAAAACTGCCGAAAAGATTGTGCTTGAACTCCGCGACAAGATCACCGCACTCGGAAGAAGTACCGATGGCGTAGGGCATGCTGGTGAACTCGATACCATGGAAGCACTCAAAGCACTCGGATATACTGCGCAAGAAATCCGTGACACACTCAAAGATATTGATCCGTCTATTACTGATACAAGTGATAAGATTCGTGAGGCATTGAAACGATTGGGTGGAAAATAAAAAAGCGTCACAATATTGTGACGCTTTCACCTCTTATACAACAAGAGCGTGATTTGATAAAATAGTATCCATTATCTTTTCAAGATCATCTATCAAATTAAGATTGTTTCGATTGTTTTGAAAAACAATGTCTGCCATACTTATACATTCGCTTATACATGGAGCATTTGCTACACCAGACTGTTCTTCCTGCATATCACGATTATGGAAAAAGTCAGGATTTTTTTGTCCAGATTCAGTGCTCGTATTTCTTTCCAAAAAACCTGCAAATCTATCTTCGTCTGATGCTTCAATAGCAAGAAGTATGACATTGAACTCATCAGACATATTTTTCCAAATGGGAATAAGATGAGGATGCCATATTGAATCAATGATATGAACGGGTGATTTACTACCCCTTATGTATCCAACATGTTTTGAATTTATCAAAGGTAAGCCGTTTTGTTTATCATGATTAATAGTCAGCAATTGACCTACCAATCTAATATTGGCAGAATCTTCTTTAACAGGATATACATGTCCTAATTCAGCATTTATACAAGTAATAAAAGTGCTTATAAGATCTCTTGCGGAATGAATTTGACAAGGAATGCTTCTTTTGAAACAACTTTTCTGCATTAATTTAGAAAGAAACCCTTTCCCAGCATAGTGTTTTGCTGTTAATAAAATTATTGTTTTTTTCATGTGCTATTTATTTAGTTTTTACTGGTTATATTATATATAATATATACATATTTGTCAACTATAATAAAACCATATACACTACCTCTATGCCTGAACTCCCAGAAGTCCAAACCACCGTCACTGGTCTCAAAAAAGTCCTAGTAAAAAGAACCATCACTAATGTATGGACTGACTTGGCGATCAAAGATCAGAAAATAAAACAATTCAAAGAAACAATAAAAGATGTGGATTTTTTCTCTTCTTTTAAAAAAGAAGTTGTGGGCGCAAAAGTAATCTCAGTCGAACGTCGAGCAAAAAATATTCTCATTAATCTCGACACAGGAAAAACAATTCTCATTCACTTGAAAATGACTGGTCACCTACTCTATGGCACATATGAATATGGTAAAAGAGAAAATACTTGGATAGTGAGTGCTCAAGAAAAAAATACTGCACTTCGAGATCCGTTCAACAGATTTATTCACGTTGTCTTTACGCTCGATAACGGCAAAAATCTCGCATTTTGTGATGCAAGAAAATTTGGAAAAGTAACTCTGTTATCTACACAAGATACGCACACAACAAAACATCTAGAAAACATCGGCCCAGAACCACTCGATGATACTTTTACAAAAGAAGTGATGATGGAAAGATTATTGAAAAAACCAAGTGGTAAAATAAAACAAGTACTCATGGATCAAAGTATCATCGCAGGTATTGGTAATATTTATTCCGATGAAATTCTGTGGCTTGTCGGACTTCATCCAGAAGAACGTATCAAAAATATTCCTCAAAAATACTTTTCCTTAATATATAAAGCGATGAGAGAAGTACTTTCAAAAGGGATAGATTTTGGTGGTGACTCTACCAGCGATTATCGAAATATCCACGGAAAACCTGGAACATTCCAACACGCACACAATGCATATAGACGTACAGGCAAACCATGTAGTAAACGTGGATGTACAGGCACTATCGCCCGAATGATGGTCGGGAGCAGAAGTGCACATTATTGTGCTTCACACCAAAAGCGATTAGAAGTATACTAAAGGCATGGAAACACTCAAAGATTTAAAATGGTTTCTCGTCGTATTACTCATATTGGCAATATTCGCACTCGCGGCAAGATAATATCATATGTTCAAAGCACCCAAAGATGCACATGAGGAAATCACCTGGCTTATTATCATCCTTATCATTTTTTGGATTGTCTGGTATTTTACCGGAGGCCCAGAACGTGCAGAAAAAGCAAAACCATTTCTCAATCCACCAGCACCATTAGATAACGGTTCAGAATATGATGCAGTTCGTGGCGTGAAAGATATTATTGATTAGATATTCAATAATCGAAACAAAGCGATTCCTCCCGCAACAGATACGTTCAGGGATTCTTTATTCCCTTTCATAGGAATTTCAGCAATGACATCAGCGCACGTGAGTGCTTTTTTGGAAACACCAGTGACCTCATTGCCAACAATAAGTGCCATAGAATCTTTCACTTTTACTTTTTTATAATCAACTGATTCAGGTGATTGCTCAAGAGCAACAACACTGACACCTGATTTTTGTAATTTTTTAATAAGCGGGGTGATTGTTTTAACATGTGTCCAAGGGATAGTATCTTCTGCTCCAAGTGCGGTCTTTGCGATATCACTTCGTTTACGATTGAACTTATCGATCGGTGTCGGTGTACACCCAACAAGATATATATGAGTCACACCTGCTGCATCTGCGGTACGAAAAAATGAGCCCACGTTGTGTGTACTTCTAATATCTTCTAGAATAAGAATGGTTTCTTTTTTATGAGCCATACGGTTGATTTTTCAACTATACTATGGTATCGTTTTTTAGTAAACACATTACAGATGCGCTCGTAGCTCAGTCGGTAGAGCAGCTCCCTTTTAAGGAGATGGTCGAAGGTTCGATT
>CAZJJM010000023.1:0-9344 GCA_964546355.1 uncultured Candidatus Saccharibacteria bacterium
TAATCCACACTGGTGGTAAACAATATAAAGTAGCTGTCGGGGATGTTGTCTCTATTGAGAAACTTCCTGGTGAATTTACCTTTGGCGACAAGATCGTCTTTGATACAGTTGTTCTTTTGGACAATGGTAAGGATACCAAAATTGGTGCTCCATACGTATCTGGCGCAAAAGTAGAAGCACTTTTCCAAGAAACAGCAAAAGGAACCAAGATTCTTGTTCAGAAATACAAAGCAAAGAGTCGTTATCTCAAACGTAATGGTCACCGACAACCTTTTACGAAAGTAAAGATCAGTGCAATAGCATAATAAGTAGAAAAACTCCTGTAATAAGGGGTTTTTCTGTATTTATATATGAGTATTGACATTTATAAACAAATATGATATTATATAAATATAAATCACTTTTCTTCTAACCAGAAAGAGTGGTTAAAATCGCTCTTTCACAAAAATAAAAACATGACAACAACTACAAATTCACCAGAGAAATTTTTTTCCATTTCAATGACTATTGGTTTTTTGATCATAATAGTTAGTTTTGTAAGCTATGAATTTTTTGGGAAATTAAATTCTCAGGAAGGTTTAGGTTTCTTTTTTCTTGGATCCACTTTAATCTGTGTTGGCTTGTATCCAACAGGAAAAATTATGTACCCGTCTTCCTGGGAAAAATATATTCCATTTTTTTTAGCTATTCTTTCAGGCATTATGACCTATGCGTTGCTATTTTAAGCTCTAAATCTTTGCCACTCCTTAGTTAGGAGTGGTTTTTTACTGTCTATTTTTTAGGGCATATTCCAATGTTTTACTATCAGAATATTCAAGCTCTGTGCCAGTCGAGAGTCCGCGACCGAGGCTGGTCATACGAATATCTTTTCCCACAACCATTGGTTCTATTATTCTACGGAGCTCACTGTCCGTGTGATCTCCTTGGGTATTGAGTGAAAAAGCGAGGATGATTTCTTTTAAAATACCACTTTCAGTATCTTTTTTAATGCGTTCTAGTAATTCTCCGGTACGGACATATGACGGTTGTTTTTCAAGGATCGGAATCATGCCGCCGAGTACAAAATATGCGCCATTATATGAACGACTTTTACGTACCACATCATAGTCGGTATCTTTTTCAATAATCATCAAGACACTTTTATCTGTATTCATGTTGCGACACGTCTCACAGAGGTCTGTAGTTGTTTTCTCAAAGAACCGCTTGCAATCGACACATTGTGCGATACGGTCACCGAGTTCTGCGAGTTGGAATGCGAGTTCTTTGCGAAAGCCAGATGGTTTGCGCAAGAGGTAATACGCAAAACGCTTGGCTTGTCGTTCGCCAATACCAGGAAATTCTGCAAACAATTCACTTAATTTTGATATAGGGTCCATACAGAATAATTAGAATGAACTTGCAAAGTCATTAAAGGAATCTTTCTTTGTTGTTGAAGAAAATGCATTTGCATCATGATTCGTATCAAGATCAAGGAATGATGTTGTTGCACCATCGAAGTATAGAGACACTGAACCTGTCGGACCGTTACGGTGTTTTTCGATGAGGATTTCTGCAATATTTGGACGGTCTGAATTCTCATTGATCTTGTCATCACGGTGAATGAACATAACGATATCGGCATCTTGCTCGATAGATCCAGAGTCACGAAGGTCGGAAAGACGAGGTTTGCCGCCGCGTTGTTCCACTGCACGAGAGAGCTGTGATAGGGCAAGTACTGGTACATCGAGCTCACGAGCAAGTCCTTTCAATGAACGTGAAATTTCTGTCACTTGGTTGACCATGGAATCATGATTTTTACTTGTTTGCATGAGCTGGAGGTAGTCGACAACAATCAGTCCAAGTCCATGCTCAGCCTTGAGTCTACGTGCCACAGAGCGCATTTTTACAATAGAGTTTCCAGCTTGATCATCAATATAAATCGGTGCCTTAGAAAGGAGGTCAAGTGAATCACGAATCTGTCCGAAATCTTCATCACGAGATAGTCCACCAGTACGCATTTTCCATGCGTGTACTTTTGATTCAGCAGAAAGGAGACGAGTAGCGAGTTGTTGCGCACTCATTTCCAATGAGAATATACCGACAGCGACATTTTCCCGTACTGCTGCGTGACGAGCAATATCAAGTGCAAGTGTTGTCTTACCCATACTTGGTCGAGCGGCAAGAATGATGAGATCAGATTTTTGCAATCCTGAAGTAAGTGCATCGAGTTGTTTGAACCCAGTCGAAACACCGCGAAGTCCACCACCTTCTCCTTGGAGTTTTTCGATACCTTCCCATGTTTCTTTCAATGTTTGTTTGATACTGACAAACTTTTGTCCTTTTGAAACTTGTGTGACACTAAAGATACGTTTTTCTGCAGTATCAAGCACATCATCTACAGGTTGATCAGATTCATCAAATCCAATCTGTGAGATATCATCAGCTGCTTCAATTAAGCCTCGAAGCATCGCTTTTTTGTACACAATTTCGGCATAGTGGCGTACGTTTGTCGTAGAAGGTACTTTGTTGACCAAATTAGTGAGGTACGCAGCGCCGCCAACATGCTCAAGTCGCTTTTGTTCGCGGAGAACATTGGTCAGTGTGAGGAGATCAATCGGATCACCTCGTTTATTGAGATCAAGCATTGCTTCATATATGACTCGATGCTTGTCTGCATAGAAAAGCTCGAGTGTCATGATGTCATCAATGTCATAGAGTGACCCTGGGCGCATCATAATAGCGCCGAGCACTGCTTGCTCGGATTCGATACTTTGTGGAGGAATACGTGTGTCATTTTTCTTCATGTACACTCCATTGTATGGCATGCGATACTCATATACAAGTAGTCACATCTGGGGGTATGTGTGCAAAGTGTGCATAATCAAAAATATGTTATACTACAACACATATGAGCAAAAAAATCCTCCTCTCAGGAGTTCAACCAACAGGAACATTACACATTGGCAATTACTTTGGAGCAATCCGTCAATTTGTTGATTTGCAAGACAAGTACGACACCCGTATTTTTATTGCAGATTTTCATGCAATAACAACAGTACAAGATAAGGAATTATTATCACGTAATATTTATGACATTGTCTGTGATTATCTTGCGCTTGGACTCGATCCTGAAAAAATCGTTCTCTTCCAGCAGTCAAAAATCCCTGAAGTAGCAGAACTTACATGGTATTTCAATTGTTTGACTACAGTACCATATCTCGAACGTGCTCATGCATACAAAGACAAGGTCGCAAATGGCAAAGAACCAAGTGTTGGACTTTTTGACTACCCAATTCTCATGGCAGCAGATATTCTCATCCAAGATGCGCATATGGTACCTGTGGGACAAGATCAGAAACAACATATAGAATTCGCACGAGATATTGCAGAGAAATTCAACCGTGTCTACGGGGAAACATTTAGACTACCAGAACCACTCATCATGGATACTGTAGCAATCGTACCTGGCACAGATGGAAGAAAGATGAGTAAAAGTTATGGAAACACTATTCCACTTTTTGCAATTGAAGAAGAGATCAAAAAAGCAGTTATGAGTATTCCGACTGATTCTCGCGCGAAAGATGAAGTAAAGAATCCTGATGATTTAGTGCTTTATCAGATCCATAAACTTTTCAATGATACACCTGAAATTCGAGCAGGATATACACAAGGATTCGGATATAAAGATGCAAAAGAAATGCTCATTGCAGATATTAATGCATGGATCGCACCACTTCGTGAAAAACGAGCACTCATTGCCGCAGATAAAAAAATGGTATTAAAGGTTCTTGAACATGGTGCACAACAAGCACGAACTATTGTTGAAGAGAAAATGAAAGAGGTGAGAGAGAAGATTGGATTACTATTATAGTTAAAAAAATAAATGGATATAACAAAACCAGAAGAAAACAAAGGAAAAGGATTTTTTAAAAATATTGGCCGAACTATCGGTCTTATTTGGCGTTATGATAAAAAGTATTTAATAGTGAAATTAACGGTATCTATTATCACCTCAGTACTCCCAGTTATTTCTGCATGGTACTCAGCGCTTTTCATCAACAAAATTGTTTCTCGAGAATTCGGATCTATATTTGACCCAGGACTTTTCAAAATTGTGATTTTCTATATTGCATTATTGGTTCTCCAGGCATTGTTTCAGATACTTTATCGATATTTTGACGATAGATTCTTTATCTCATTTTCACAATATTTTGAAATACTCTCAATCGAAAAGCGTTCACAAATTGATATTCAAAAATATGAAGATCCAAAATTTAATGATCTTGTTCAGAAAGTAAATGAAAATTTCCACAGATTTATTCGTTTTACAGACCTCTTGTTCTACGTATTTGAAAATATTATTCAAATCACTGTTGCACTAGTGGTAATTGCACGATATAACCCTTATATTGCATTGGTTATTTTCATCTTCCTTCTCCCTGATCTTTTTATTGAAATGAAGTATGGAGAATCAATTTATGGTATCTGGGGAGCAAAATCTGAAATAAAACGTAAGTATTTCGAAGATCGACGACATTTCATGAATGTGAATTCACTTACAGAAGTAAAGATTTTCAAACTTAAAGAATTTTTCTCAACACGAATCAATGATTTGCTTTCTAATTTCAATAATGAAATTATCAAAACTGAAAACAGAAAGCGCGGATTAAAGTTTGTCGCAACATTTGTCTCGTTTACTGTTACTGGTGTTATTGTTTTTCTACTAATTAAAAATGTAGTTGCAGGAGTTCTTTTGATTGGTACATTTACTTTCTTACTTTCTCAAATCAACAACCTCCGTGGTTCAATTACGAACTTTTTCTTCAACGTGAGTAAAATCTATGGTGATAATATGTTCGTGAGAGACGTATTTGCTTTTTTTGATACAGTACCTGTGGTAGAAGATGGCACACAACTATTACCAACAGAAACTCCAGACATTACTTTTGATAATGTTTCTTTCGGATATCCCGGTACTGAGAAGAATATTCTCAACAATATTTCTCTCACGATCAAAGCTGGAGAAAAAATTGCCATCGTTGGGGTCAATGGTGCAGGTAAGACAACTTTCACAAAACTTGTTACTCGCTTCTATGATCCTACACAAGGAAGCATTTTATTGAATGGAAGTATTCCACTAAAACAAGTACAACTCAAATCTTGGTATGAAAAGGTTGGACTTCTTGCACAAGAATTTGCGAAATATAAACTTCCGATCAAAGATGCAATTGCACTTGGAGATACATCAAAACCTTTTGACCTAGAACAAGTGAAGTATGCGGCAACACAATCTGGTGCAAATGAATTTATTGAAGAATGGAAAGAAGGCTATGATACACAGCTTGGCAAAGAATTCGAAGGAGGTATCGAACCTTCTGTTGGTCAATGGCAGAAAATTGCTCTTGCAAGAATGTTTTATAAGAATCCACAGATCTGGATTCTCGATGAACCAACTGCATCAATCGACGCAGTTGCAGAAATGGGCATCTTCAACAAGCTTGAGAATCTACCTAAAGATAAGACAGTGATCCTCATCTCTCATCGCTTCAACACAGTCAAAAATGCAAATAAGATCATTGTTATCGAGCATGGATCTATTGCTGAAATGGGCAACCATGAAGAACTCATGAAAAAAGAGGGGATTTACCACAATCTCTTTACTACTCAAAAAGATTCATATAGTAACTAATATACAAAACACCCTTATAAAGTAAGGGTGTTTTGTATTGACAAATAGTAAATTTATGTGCTATAATATTTCTAGAACTAAACATGGACCTTAAAAATAAAATCTTATGAGAAAACAGAAAATTCAGAATCCCCTCAAGTTACTGCGCACTATGATGCAGGTAAACTCTTTCTTGATACCCAAGAAATACAGAAAAGAACTTTTATTAGTTCTCGGATTAGAAACCATCACTAATCAATCGTGGTTACTTGCAACGATTATTTGGTCGCAAGTACTCGATTTACTCACCGGCAAAAACACAGATGCCTCTATTGATATCCTCGTATATTTAATAATAGGATACCAAGGAGTTACCGTTTTGAGAAATTTCATTAATTCAAGAAAAAACATTATTGAAAACAAGATGAGAGCAGAGATGTCACAATATGTTGACACATTGCTTGTTAAAAAGCATATTGAATGGGAAAAATTCGACAAAGAAAATTCTGAATCTAGAGAATTGATTGATCATGCTTTGATTAATTTCCAAAACAGCGTTGAAGCGTTTTTTGAGCAAAAAAGATTGTTGCAAAACCTTATTACTTTCTGTATTGCCATTATCGGTATTATGTTTATCAAGTGGTGGTATATGGCCATCGCTATTCTTTCCGTGATTCCATATATGATTTTTAGTTACAAAAGAAATCAAAAACATCACGAAAGAACAAAACGTATTTCAGAATCTAAACGATACCAAAGAAATATAAAAGAAAATCTTTTAGATGATTTTGTAAAAATAGGTGGAAAAATTAATTTATTGTTACCAAAATCTGTTTCGGGACTTCATTGGTCAAAGAAAATTGATCATTTATTTTTTATTTCGATGAATAAAAATTGGTGGTTGCTTTCATTGTTCGGAATGACAATTACAGGATTTGTATTATTTGATCTTACAAAAAATACAATACTTGGAATCATTACCTTGGGAACATTAAACTTAGCTTTTAATTATTTTGGAAGAATTTCTGAAACTTTATTTAGTTTAAGTGATTCAATTATTCGTTTATTCAAAATATTACCAGGTATTGAAGATTTTTTGAAGTTTCTAAACTTTAAAAGCTCTATGGAACACAAAGAAAATGCAGTGGTTATTCCAATAAAGGAAAAAATGATGATTGAATTTAGAAATGTTTCTTTCAGATATCCTACACAAAAAGAAGACACTTGGGCAATTAAAAATGTTTCTTTTGTCATTACTGACGGAGAACATATTGGAATCATTGGTGAAAACGGTAGTGGTAAATCCACAATCGTGCAGTTGCTTCTCCGTCTATATGATCCAACGGAAGGTGCTATTTTTATAAATGGCATAAATCTCAAAGACATAGACAGGGAAAAGTATCACGAACATTTCGGTGTTTTGGAGCAAAACTTCAAAACTCTTTCCGGAATGTTTCAAAACGTTATTCGTGGTGAAAAATCATTTGATGAAAAGAAACTTGTATACACAATGAAGAGTGCTGATATATATGAAAAAATTATGTCGTACGAAGATGGATATATGGCTAATTATGGAAGTATTTTCAAAAATGGTATTCGTTTTTCTGGTGGAGAAAGACAGAAGCTTGCATATGCTTCAGTTGTATACAGAAATCCAAACATCATTCTTCTTGATGAACCAACGTCTGCAATGTCGCCACTTGCAGAACAACGAGTGTTTGAAAGATATAATAGAACTTTTTTCGACAAAACACTCATTCTTATTTCTCATAGATTTAAATCATTAGATCATGTTAATAGAGTATTATTGTTCGACAAAGGAATTCTTATCGGTGACGGGAGTCATGAAAATCTCATGATTTCGAACAAAAAATACAAAGATATGTTCCTTGCATCTATTCCTGAAAAATATCAGTATAGGAATATCCCTGAATTAATGAGTAGCATTCATTAAAGTAAAGCCCCGTATGATACGGGGCTTTTTCATATTGACAAATATGTAGTATTTATGCTTTAATTTATTCAGATAAACATGTAACTCATATAAAAATAATGACAATGAATGCACTTTCAAAACGAGCACTTGCACTCAAGTTGCAAATGATTAATAGCCTTGATTTTTCAATGCTAAAAATGAAATTAATGGATCCGCAAGAAGGTAAAGGCTGGACTCAAAAAGAATGTGATGATGCAGAAATTTTATATAAGAATTTCCTGTATCTGATATTAAAGTACCCCAAAGAAAGTATTGTGCCGACAAGATTTATTGATGATTTTTGGCACGCCCATATTTTGGATACGAGACAATATCACAAAAATTGTCAAAATATTTTTGGTGGATATTTACACCACTATCCTTACTTTGGATTACAAGGAGAAGAGGATGCAAAAGATCTGAAAAATACTTTTGCTCAAACTCAGATCCTTTGGCAAAAGGAATTTGGTACAATTATTTCTCAAGCACATTCAATTTGTGAAACTGATAGTGGTCAGGCTTGGGGTAATGGAAATAATGATGAAGAAGAAAAATCAAAAAAGATTCAATCAAGTTTATGTAATGCAGGGGGAAACTGTGTGAGTACTTGCGAAAGTACTGGAGGTAATTGCGTGAGTAGTTGCAAAGAAGAAAGACCTATTAAAAGAGGTAAAAATTTGCTTACGGCAGTTTCCTCAAGGTGTGGTAACTCAAATTGTGGTTCAAGGTGTAGTCATTGTCGTACTGTGAAAAAATAGAAGTGTGTCAATTTAGAATTAGCCTCGTTATAAATACGAGGCTTTCTTATTTTTGGAGAAAAGTTTGACATATTATCATATTTCGTGTTAATATATTTCTAGAAAAAATATATTAACACATGGAAACAAATGAAAATGGTAATTTAGTTATTAAACACCTTGGTTATAAAATAACCATAGAATTAGTATCAACAGCAAAGGGAAAAGAAATCTTCCTATCTATTGGAGGAAAATCTGTGAAATCTTCTACATGTAATACTTTACAAGAAATGGTCGAGACATCGGATAAAATTAAAAATTACATATCTTTCGCAAAAAACGAAATTGAAAGAAACATCCAGAAAAGAAATCCGAGAACAGTGTACCAAAAAGAAGATGGTGCATGTGCTTAATTAAATCAGTAGTAAATGAATATCCTGCAAAACGTGGGATATTTTTATTTTCCCAAAAATACAAAATCATGCTAAAGTAGGTGAATATGAAAGAGCGAATATATATCAAAGATTTATCACAAAAAGCAGGCGAGACCGTCACACTTCTAGGTTGGGTAGATGTGCGTCGTGACCAAGGAAAAATGGTATTCATGGACATGCGTGACATGACTGGCAAGGTGCAATGTGTCGTGTTGCCGAACCATGCAGAAGCGATAGAAGTAGCAAAGACCGTTCGTCCAGAATGGGTACTTTCTGTTACTGGTATTGTGAACAAGCGTCCAGAAAAGAATATCAAAACGGATGTACAAAATGGTGATATTGAACTCGAAGTTACTGGTATTGTTGTGCTCAATGAAGCAACTACGCCAAACTTCGACGTTACTACCGACGGAAAAGAAATCGGTGAAGAGAATCGTTTACAATATCGCTACCTCGATCTCCGTCGTCCACGCATGCAGAAGAATATTCGTGCTCGTGCTCGTGCGACAAATATGATTCGCTCATATCTTTCAGAAAACTTCTTTACCGAA
>CAZJJM010000024.1:0-9152 GCA_964546355.1 uncultured Candidatus Saccharibacteria bacterium
ATCAATATTTTTGTTGCACCAACTACATACATAAACCACACAGGCAACCCATATGCAGAAAATTCCTCTGTCATGTTCTTGGCAGCACTACCTCTGTATTTTGTTGGGCGAGAAAAACGTACAAGCCACACATTGATAAGTATTACCGCGAGAATTATTTGGAACACATATACGATATATGTTTGCATAATTTGTGACATAAAATAAAGTATTAAGATTAATACTTTTAATTATAGCCCTTAGTTACATTTAAAACAAAAATATATCCCTATAGATTATTTTCCTTTATAAATATTTCCTGCAATGCGATATGCTTCATCCTCGTATTTGTTGTTGCGATAGCCTTTTCTAAAGAGTTCAATATAGTAAAGAATTGGTTGAATAAGAGGCATTCGTTCGTGTTGCCGGACATGAACAAGTTCGTGTTCCAAATCTTTGTCTTCAATCTTTGGGCTTAAAAGGACTGTGTGTCCTATTGCCATAGCTCTTGCATTTTTCATGTATCCAAAAGCCCACCAGAATTTTTTAATATTCATCACAATTGAGTAAGGATTTTTTCTAAACCCGACAGAAAGCGGAATAGATATTAGTCCGATTATCAATCCAACAAAAGTATAAGGGATATTTAAAATGAATCCGAACATAAATCTATTCTACCATTTTCCCGCCGGTATACATTAATCGTAAAAATACTATTTTTTTCGATACTTTGCTGTCTTTTTTGCAATTTTCACCGGTTGCTTGACCCACTGTTTGCCTGCTTTGGTGCCTTTGTTCTTTGCACTATCGGTAGCTATCTTTTCACCAACAGTGAGGTGCACCCGAGCTTCTTTGGGTAAATACCGACTATGCCCCACTGCTCCTGTATATCCCCAATCTTCTTTGGTCCATTTGACCAAACTATTATCTTTGGATTTTTCACCGATATACCCACCACCACGTTCTTTGTACAACTTCACTGCATACTGCATTGCTCGTGCAGAAAATTTACCCATCTTTTCCACGGCTTCATTTTTGCAATATTTCCACAACTGTTCATTATCTCTTTTGGCAATCTTTTTAGACATTACTATTTTTTGTTTTTCCACCGCGGAGCAAAGCGAATCATCCATGTGTAAAATTTTGCGAACAGATACGGCGTACCGTTTTTGAGCATTGATTCATAACACACCTTTTGAAATTCCTTCAAATCAATACCTTCATAACACAACTTGCCGTCCTTATAACAAAGACTGCAATAGATATCACTTTCCCGCACTCCAGTATCTTTACTAAACGGCATCAGACAACTCTGACACGCATTACATTTTTTGTTTTGTTCCATATAAAATTATTCTACCATTTTCGTTATCGTAATACCGCTTTAGCAAAAGGCACAGAAAAGGCTTTGCACCAGATCCAGACTTCTTCTGGAGATACACCTTCCGGCAATTCATAATTTTGAGAACCCACATTTCCCTTAAGCACTCCGAGTTCACTACCTTTTATATAACTACCGTTTTGTCCAAGTCCTACATATAGATCAGGTCCGTTATTGACCACAAAATCTTCTTCAAAACGAATGTAGTTTTTATCACCAATCGATATCACGCTTGCAGTACCAGATCCAGTATGGATTTTATCAAAGCCCGTAAACTGACCTTGTTTGATAACCTCGACACTAGTATCTTCTGTGTTTTCGACAATAGGTAACGTTTCGTTGACTGTTTTATTTATAAAAAATGGAGAAATAAAATAATATCCTGCACCAAGTAACATAATAACGATTATGGCTATAAATAGTTTTTTCATAAATTTATTGTATCGCTTCCTACTGTTTTATTGCGGCTGTGTTTTTAGGTTTTTTGGGAATGATAAATTTACAAATAAAATACGCCAAGGTTCCAGGTACAATACCTGTAATAATCGTCACAAAGACATAACCTGCCCTTAGCAACACCGGATCAACATTATAATATTCCCCTAACCCACCTAAGATACCAAAAAATATTTTATTATCCTCACTTCTGTATAAGTTTTTCATAATTCTATTCTACCATTTTTGTTATCGTGAAAATACCTTTCATGTTGTATGACACCCGGTGATCAGTACTGAAAATTACCGCAAGGGCGATCCTTGCGGATTAAAATTATTTTATATATAAGACAAAATGAGGAATTTCATCTATGCCGATATAGTTAAACATTTTATAATTTGCACGACGAGCTGTTGGCGACAACTTGTGCATTTTTAAATTCTTTTTTGGGATAAATGAGTAGGACCGAAAGTTTGGGCATGGTACTTTTTCTACAACATCAAGTTCTCTACTATCACCTAAAATTTTGTTTTTGGACATACATTAACCGATCTTGCAAATGTTCAAGTTGATCTCTTGACGTAATAGAATTTTCTTAATCATCAATTATTTTATTTGAAATTTTTGATGATTTAATTTAATAAGTTATATCTACTAAGAAATTTCTTCGAGATACCTTTTCATAAAAAAATTACCCTTTGTTGTAAGTTGAATACTACCACCATCAAGATTTAGAGCCTCACTACTATCCAAATAAGCAATCAACGGCATTGCAAATTGGTAACTCTGATCTCCATAAATACCACCATTATTTTTATAAATTATTTCATAAAGAGTTCTAAAATGAGAAAAAATACTCCTCATTTTTAATTTTCCATACTCCTCTTCCCATTGAATTGTTGGGTCTGCCTCTTTTATCTTTTTTTCTTCTGTTGCCTGTTTAGCCACAGCCTCTACTTTACGAGCTGTTTGCACCTCTAAGTCAGCTTCAGCTTCTCTTATGCTTTTACCTTCTGTAAGTTTTATTACTCTTTTTTTAGTCTTATATTTTTCTTCGCAACTGTAGGCATCAATTAAAAACCATCCTGGAAACCATCTTATTATTAGATAAGTGAGGACAAAAGGTGAAGACCAAGAAATCCAAAAATAAAGCATATGAATATTAAAATATCTTTGCAATAGATATTCATTTTTTAACAATCCTGTTACTTGAAAAATTTGATTTTGATCTAAAATAAAAAGTGAGTAAAGAAAATTCCAATGAAAAACTATCCAAGAAACAAAAAAAGTTCAATATACAGAATTTGTAAGTCTATTTTTATTTGCATGTAAAATTGTATACATTATTTCTTTAATAAATTTTACTTTCATGATTTTCTTCGGTTATCTTCTTTGCAAAGCATCTGGCAATTTTCTGGAGTAGTCTTTCCTCCTTCATGCCATGGGTCAATATGATCGGCTTCCATATCAGAAAGTGAAAATTCTTTTTTACATACAAGACAAACGCCGTTTTGTCTTTCATATACTTCACGCTTCATGTTTGGTGTAAATGCACGGATTGAAAGATATTTTTCTTTTCTAGTTAAAACATATGGATAAATTCCAGACTTCTTAGTAACATCTTCATCTTGCATCAACTCCTTTATTTCTGCCTCAAGTTTTTCTGCATCAAACTTCTTATTACTAAACTCATTATAGAGTTCACCCCAGTTCACTGACGCCATTTCTTTACGATAGTTTGGAAACATTTCTCGCACCCAATAGATCACCTTTTGAAAGTACTGCCAAAGATCTTCGGCGTTTTCATCGTGTTGACACTTTGCCATGTATCCTTCTATATCTTCATTATTTATCCATGAAAGTGCTGTTTCTAAATATTCTTGTCGGATCGGTGAGCCAGTTATAAGTTGTCCTCCGTCATTTGCAAGTAAGTATGCCGCACAATTTGATTTACTAAATTTGAGCTTTGCATCAGAAAGCCATGGACCAGTATAAACAGCATTTCGTAGCTCCTGAGGTGTTAATTCCATACCGGCAATATTAATAATCTTAAACCAGTCAAGCTTTTCTTTTTCTTCTCCTTCACAGTGATAGATCATCAATTCGTAATTCAAAATTTGATCCTGTTCTTCTTTTGTAAGATTGTGGAACATTGCTGTTCGACCATTAAATTCAATCGAAAAATCTCCGTTCACAAACTGAGCAATACTGATAGTTCTTTGTTGACCATCAAGTACTTCAAAATTTCCATCTTCCTTTTTTACCCAATACATCACATTGAGCGGAAAATTTTTCTTGATAGTCCGAATCACTTCGTCACGATGTTTAGCATCGTATACGAATTCACGTTGATATTTTGGACGAATATCAAGCTTGCCTCCAAAAGCAGTTACACCTTCCTCAGCACTGTCTTTGTAATCTTTTACAACTTCAGATATTTTTATTTTATGTAATTCTATTTTCATATACTTTTTATTTTAATTTTTCAGGTTTCTTTAAATTCTTTTTTTCGTCAGAAGACAATTTTCGTTCAACTTTTTTAATATCTTCTTCTGCGGGGAGATTTTCAGGACGAATACCTCGCTCAATAAGTGTTTTACGTACACTGCGATTGTTTGTAATATGCTCATCAGAAATTGATTGTTCTGAATGTAGACCTTTGGCCTTACTGTTAAAAATAGTAATTTCTGTTGCAAAATCTTTTGCCTTCAAAAGAATAGTTGGTTGAAAATCTGCAAGTGCTCGTGACTGTGGGATACCAAGACGTGTTTTCATTTCATTTGTATTATACCCAAAGAGAGCCTTGTCTCCCTTGCTGCGAATAAGAGCAAAATTTTTATCACTACCTGTTTGCTGAAAAATAACACTCGAAAGCTCTTTCTCTGTTTCAGTAAGTTTCTGTCGTGCTTTTATTCTCTCAAATTCTTGAATGCGCTTTTCAATAATCTCAAATTTTCTTGTTTGAACAGCAAAATAATTTTGAGCAAACGCTATTTCTTCTTTACGAGGATCACCATTTTGAGCAATTAAATAACAAGCATAGCGTGTCAGCATTATATCTTCTACTTCTCTTTTACCTCCCTTACCAAGATCTATCATTTTCCCGACGTCGGCAAAATGATCAGAAACAATATGTTGTGTATTTTCACAAGCTATTTTTGCTTTTGAAATAACATTTAAAAAATTATTCCACTTGTCATATCCTAAAAGTTGTTGTAAATCTCTTGCAAGCCAAAACTCTACGCCTTCATCTGTTTTTTTAGCATAAGATTCAAAATTATTTACAAGTGATTGTATTATTTCTGTTTTCATATTATTTCTGTGGTTTTTTATTTCTAATTAATAGGCGTCGAAATAACATTTTTCCATTAATTGTAAAATCTTTATCTCCATTTTTACCTGTATATCTATCAAGTCCAATAATTTCAAACTGAGTTGGGTTATGATAATTAAGGAAAGTAATTGGAACCCCCATCACACCATCATAATCCATAGGAATGTCTAAATATTTATTTACATTAATTGCGTCATAATTATCGTATTTTAAATATTCTTTTTCATTATATTTTTTATATAAAACGAGATCTTTATTTCTTCTAGCAACATCAAGATTGGTAAACCAATTTACACTTCCCATACTGAAATATTTTACCCCATTCACCTTTTTCTTTCTTGATTCTGTTGGAATATCATAATCATCAGGAACCTGAAACCATTTCGTTCCCCCATTATCGTATCCAAGCCATAATTTATTTTCTTTTATTAAGCTAGAAATTTCTTTATATATAACAGCTCCCTGAGATCCTAATATTAAAAACTTTTTGTTATATTCCACTAATTGTGCAATATATTCTCGGAACAAAGAAAACGGTGGATTAGTCACCACAATATCAGCTTGTTTCAAAAGCTCAATACCTTCTGGACTTCGAAAATCTCCATAACCTTCCATCGGTGACCATTCATTGTTTTTATTAGCTTTAAGCTGTTCTGCAATATCACGAAGATCAAAAGCTCCGTCATTGTCGATATCATCTACTTCATTGATTATGAATTTATTAGCAGTTGCCTTTGGGCGACCTTTTGAATCCTCAAGTTTCATATCTTCTCCGAATAACCCTAACTGAGTATTGGCGATAGGAGATGGTTTATAACTTGTAGCGATCAGTCTTTTCAATCCGAGTACTTTAAAATTTGAGGCAAAATATTTGAAAAAATTACTTTCAAAAGGATCGTCACAATTACAATAGACCGCCTTTCCACGAAACTGATCTTTGTAGTACTTAAGCTCATTTTCAATATCAACAAGTTGAGTATAAAACTCATCTTTTTTTGCCTTGTTTGCCTTATGTAAATTTGAGTTTGATGATTTATTTGCCATTTCATGCAATTAGAGTGTGATTAACTACACTCAAACTGGCTACGGGACTTGGACTCGAACCAAGATATTCTCCTCCAGAGGGAGATGTCCTACCATTAGACGATCCCGTAATTAGCCTTATCCTAGCATATTTGAGGCTAAAAATCACGATATGATATACTTACCAGTATATGAATACGACAACAAGACCACAACATTTATCGACAGAGGAAATACACAAGATTTGTATCAAAGCCACTGGCGGAGAAACAGAAGATACAAAGATTTGTATGATTCAAGAAGAACTCCAGCAAGGTATTCACGCGATCAAACAATATGACCGTTCGGTGACTATGTACGGATCAGCAGTGCTCCCAGAAACGAGTCCGGATTACCAAAAGGCGCGCAATCTCGCATACCGGATCAGTAAAGAACTTGGATATGCGGTCATGACTGGTGGTGGTCCTGGTATCATGGAAGCTGGCAATCGTGGTGCATATGAAGCAGATGGTAAATCTATCGGACTCACGATCAAACTCCCACGAGAACAATCGACAAACAAATACGTTACCGATGAAATCCCTTTCTACTATTTCTTCTCACGTAAGATGACTATGTCATACACATCAGAAGCGTGTATTTATTTCCCTGGTGGATTCGGTACACTCGATGAACTCTTTGAAATCCTCACACTCCTTCAAACAAAAAAGATTCCAAAAGTTCCAGTCATTCTTGTCGGCAGTGCATTCTGGAAACCACTTGATACATTCATCAGAAACACCCTTCTTGAAGCATACGAAACGATTGATACTACAGATGCAAATCTCTATACCATCCTCGATGATGAAGATGAGATTCTCAGTGTGATCAAAAATGCACCAGCTCGCGAAGATATCTAATAATAAAAATCTAAATCATAATTCCTCGTGACTAAAAATCCCATCATGTGATGGGATTTTTACTGTCTTAATAAAAATACAAGAAATCAGATTAATCATACTTTTTTCTTGATAAAAAAGTATGCAAAAACTCAAGACACGAGACTTCTTGTCGCCCAACATAAAAAACCATAGAAGTATGCCGTAAACTCGCTTCGCTCAGACAGTACGGACATACTACCTATGGTTTTTATATTGTGTATTCCGACAAGAAGTATAAGTGTCGAGAATACAAGTTACTGAAAGTTACACATGGAGTCTTTTTTTACACCTCAACCAACAACACCTGAAAGACCTTGCACAGGCTGGCGAGCCGAGCAGAGTAATCCGTCAGCAGACGGATATACGTGTCTTTCAGGTGTTGTGGTAAAAAAATGATTTTTGAAATTTTGGGATGTTTTTGAAAAAGTATTGAATAAAAAACTATTTCTTTTTCCCGAGAATTGCAGCTTTCACAAATGCATTAAAGAGTGGATGTGGATCAAGTGGTCGTGCCTTGAATTCAGGATGTGCTTGTGTTGCAACAAAAAATGGATGCACACTTTCTGGTAATTCTATGTATTCCATGAGTTTCCCATCTGGTGATGTTCCTGAGAACACCAACCCTTTTGCTTCAAGCGCAGATTTGTAGGCATTGTTCACTTCATATCGATGACGATGTCTCTCTGATATTGTCGTACTCTTGTACGCACGTGCAACGATAGAACCTTTCACCAGATGTGCTTCATATGATCCAAGACGCATCGTGCTGCCGAACTTCCCTTCTGCAAGAATTGATTTCTGAGATTCCATGATATCGATCAGCAGGTGTTCTGCTTTTGGATTAATTTCACGAGTAGTCGCACCTGCGAGTCCGAGGACATTGCGAGCGTATTCAATCACCGCAAGCTGCATACCGTAACACAATCCAAGATATGGAATCTTATGCACACGAGCGTAACTGATCGCAGTGAGCAATCCTTCAACACCACGAGCACCGAATCCACCTGGTACCAGAATGGCATCAAACTCTTTTAGTCGAGATACGCTTTTCGGATCTTTTTCAAAATCAACCGCACTAATCCACGTTAACACTGCTTTTTTATTGAATCCATATGCAGAATATTTCACTGCTTCGATGACTGATACATACGAATCTGCAAGCGTGAAATCTCCTGTATCAAAATACTTTCCAATCACAGCAATCTTCACGGTCTCGTTCGCAGTATGAGCTGTTCGAGCAAAAGATTTCCATGCGCGTGCACCTGCAGAAGTACCGACACTACATGTTGCACCAAGAAGTCCACACAAAAGGTCACTGAGTTTTTCTTTTTCAAAATTGATCGGTACATCGTACACACTATCAATATCAGGTGCAGAAATAATACGTTCTGGAGGAAGATTACAGAAGAATGACAGTTTTTCTTTGCGACGTTCATCAAGTGGTACCTGACTTCGCGCAATGATGATATCTGGTTGGATTCCTGAAGCACCAAGTGTGCGCACTGCGTGTTGAGTCGGCTTCGTCTTCATCTCACCGACCTTCGATGGAATCGGGAGGTATGACACCATCACACAAAGCACACTGCGATAGTCTTCGATCTTAAGCATTCGAGCAGCTTCGAGGAATACAATATTCTCGTATTCACCCACAGTCCCTCCGACTTCTATCATCACCACATCAGCATCTGCTTCTTTTTGTGCATTCTTGATACGACGAATCACTTCCATTGGAATATGTGGCACTACTTGCACACACTTACCACCGAATTCAAGATTGCGTTCTTGATTGATGACGGATTGATACACACGACCAGTAGTCATGTAATTATTTTTATTGAGCGTAATATTGAGAAATCGCTCATAGTTCCCCATGTCTTGATCTGTCTCATCACCATCGTCGGTGACGAACACTTCCCCGTGTTCAGTCGGGTTCATTGTTCCCGCATCAACGTTCACATACGGATCAATCTTAATAGCAGTTACGACAAGTCCACGGTCTTGCAAAATCTTGCCAATAGAAGATGCGGCAATCCCCTTACCTACACCAGAGATAACACCACCGACGACAAAAATATACTT
>CAZJJM010000025.1:0-8237 GCA_964546355.1 uncultured Candidatus Saccharibacteria bacterium
CAAACATTCGATATTACTTCCGGTGATGTGCAGAAGATTACCCAAGTTGCTAAGAATACACAAGCAATTATTAATAAGGGAGTTATCTTTTCTACAGGATCACTCGAGTACTATTACACAAAACTTCCTGAAGAGCGTGTCACATTACTTGCTCAAGCAATCACTGATGCAAAAGCTCGTGCGTCGACTATTGCACAAAGTGGTGGCAAATCAATTGGTTCATTGAAAAGTGCGTCAAGTGGTGTTGTTCAAGTAGTTTCTTTCGGTTCAAATGATGTCTCAGATTATGGTATGTATGATACCTCTCGCATCGAAAAAGAAATCATGGTCACGGTGAAAGCTGCATTCACACTAAAATAAAACATAAAACTATCGAGCAATACTTCTCGGTAGTTTTATTTTATGTCAGAGTACGATATACTTATGCTATATGAAACGAATCGTATGTATGTTGGCAAGTGTTGTTTTTTTGTGTACTGCTTCTTTTGTACACGCACAAAATGTTTCTGTCGATAACGTAGGTATTATTCAAGATACAATTTGGTTCTCTCAAAAAGATTTCACAGAAGGGGATAAGATTACTATTTATACATTTGTATTCAATGGAGCAAATCAAACACTTTCCGGTGTTGTTGATTTCTTTGACAAGCAAGTACTGATTGCATCAAAATCTTTTTCACTGAACGCACAGACAGGCGGTACCATGTCTGTACCATTTACTGCTATTCTCGGTGAGCATGTGATTACTGCAAAAATTCGCGATACCAAACTCGGTACCAAAACTCAAACTCCAGTCACTATTGATAATATTCGTACTAAAGAAAAAAGCTTTACTGTATTGAAAAAACAAGATCCAACTGCCCCTGAAGAAGAGCAAACCACAACAGAGACAAGTATTCCTGGTGTTGATGCAGAAACAGTAAATGCTATTGAATCAAAGATTGTGCAGTACACACCAGTACCTGTACAGCACGCAGTCAAGGCGATTGATACATTTCGAGCAAATAAAAATACTGATTTTATAACTGAAAAGAATACCGCAAAAGCTGAACTTGAAAAAATCAAAAGCACTCCCGCAAAGACACAGCAAGAAATGTCTCAGTCAGGAATTAAGACACCAATGCTCTATGCTCGAATGTTTTTTGCCGCCATCGCATCATTTGTGTTTGGTCACAAGATTCTATTCTATGGACTTGGAATTTTCTTTATTGTTGTTGTATTGAAAGGAGTATTCCAAAGAATCTTTAATTAAAAAAGCGCCCTTGTCGGGCGCTTGGGATGTTATAAAAATTCTCGTAACATTTTTTTGGCACTCTTTGATTTTCGAAGTCGCTTAATTCCTAATTGATAGAGTTGCCTTACTCTTTCTCTTGATCTATTTATAATACTACCAATTTGATCAAATGTATGTGGATCATTTCCATCTAATCCTAAATGAAGTTTTAGTACCCTTCTTTCTTCACCGGGAATTCTTTGAAGTTCTTTTTCGATGATACTTTTCAAAGATTTGTATAAAAGAGGTTTATCGGGAGCACCTTCTTCATTTTCAAGTATTCCTAATAGTGTTGACTCCTCATTTTCTGTTGAATTAATCGGTTGATCAAGTGAGAATGTTTTTTTATCAAAACTTCTTAGTTCATCAATAGTTCCTCTTGTCATTTCTAGTTCATATGCAAGTTCGTCATCAGAAAAAATTTCATCACGTTGTTCAAGTTTTGAAATACCTTTCCTTAATTTATTCATTTTACTAAGTATGTTGTTTGGCAGTCGAACCGTTCGTGATTGTTGTGTAATTGCTTGTATTATTGATTGTCTAATCCACCATACTGCATAGGAAATGAATTTAAATCCACGTGTTTCATCATAACGTTTTGCAGCTTTCATTAGCCCAAGATTGCCTTCATTAATGAGGTCTGATAAGGCCAATCCTTGATTTTGGTATTGCTTGGCGACAGATACAACAAATCGAAGATTGGCTTCTGCCATTTTCTTTAGGGCTTTTTCATCACCCGCCTTGATTCTTTTTGTAAGCTCAACCTCTTCTTCCGTTGAAAGAAGAGGTTTTTTGTCGATGTCTCTTAAATACATATTGATCTCTCTATCACGAGGAGTAATCGATTTAGTAATCGTAAGTTCTTTCATGTTGTGTGGGTGCAAGTTTCTGTGTAATTTATACATTTTTAAAACAATTTTGTCAATTTTCTGAAACAGTATCTCTGTATGGTATTATTCAAGATATGTCACTTGCTGTACGAAGATTTTTCTATATGGTACTCACACTTTGTTCGGTATTTTTCTTGCCATTTTGGTGCACTGTTTCTTTGCTCGTATTAGGTGTGGTGTTCTTTCGTTCATACTATGAATCACTTTTTGTTATTTTCTCACACTACATACTCTATGCTTCTTCAGTCGGTAGTGATGTTATACAAGGAAGGGTATATGTAGTAGTGGTATTGCTGTGCTGTGCATTTTGTATATATCTAAAAGATACATTTATTCAAGATAATAGACTAAGCTTGCGATGATATTTAGACGTAAACAAAAACCAATATGGGATGCAATTGAAGCAGATGAAATATTTCTGGATTCATCCAATCTTCCACAGTTCGACACTCAACAATTTGAAGGACGTATTGAAAAACCTATTACCAAAAATGCTGTAATCGTATGCGGGTTATTTTTTCTTGTAATCGGAATTATCTTTTCGTACCGATTATTTATATTACAGATTGTGCGAGGTGAAGATTATTTTGCGAGAAGTGTAGACAATAGTTTGCATACTGAACCAATCTTTACAAACCGAGGTATTGTGTATGATCGTTTTATGGTGCCACTTGCATGGAATGTTGCTAGACCTGATGGAACACAAACATTTCAAGATCGTGTATATACTGAAAAATTAGGATTTTCTAATCTTGTTGGGTATGTTTCGTATCCACAAAAAGACAAGGCGGGGACATTTTGGAAAACCGAATTCATTGGCCGTGACGGAGTAGAGAAAAAGTACGATGAACAATTAAAAGGGGTCAATGGTTTACGATTGATCGAAATGAATGTGAAAGGTGATATCCAGTCACACAATATGGTCAATCCTCCTGTTCCTGGAGACAACCTCGTCCTGTCTGTTGATTCACGTATTCAGTCAAAACTTCATGATGCAATTGCACACATTGCGTCAGTTGCTTCGTATCAGGGTGGTGCAGGTGTCATTATGGATATTCATACAGGTGAAGTACTCGCGTTAACAAGTTATCCTGAGTACGATCAAGAAACAATTTCTCGCGGTGAAAACAGAGATGTTATCGCAGGATATTTCAAGGATAAGCGTACACCACTCCTGAATCGAGTGACATCAGGATTGTACAGTCCTGGGTCAATCGTCAAGCCGTTTGTGGCAATGGCAGTTCTCCAAGAAGGAGTGATCAATCCACTTACAAAGATTTTGAGTACAGGGTCAATTTCAATTCCAAACCAATATTTTCCAGAAAAAAAATCTATATTCAAAGACTGGAAAGCGCATGGGTGGGTAGATATGCGTCGTGCCATCGCAGTATCTTCTGACGTGTACTTCTATGAAGTAACCGGAGGATTTGAAGACCAGAAAGGTATTGGTATTGCAAATATAGAAAAGTATTCGCGCATGTTTGGACTTGGTGAAAAGACAGGGATTGATTTGCCTGGTGAAATAGCCGGTGTTATTCCAAACCCAGAGTGGAAAAAGAAAAATTTCAAAGGAGATATATGGCGTATCGGTGATACATATAATACCTCTATTGGTCAGTATGGTTACCAAATTACACCGATACAAGCAGCACGTTCCACTGCAGCGATTGCCAATAGGGGTGTATTGTTACATCCTCGTGTTTTGGCTTTGAAAGAAGGTGAGACTGTCACACCTGAAGCGATACTTCCGTTTAATCAAGAGTACTATACGATAGTGCACGAAGGTATGCGTCAGACAGTGCTCGAAGGTGGTACTGCACCGAATTTACTTGTCCCAGGAGTGGACGTTGCTGCAAAAACAGGAAGTGCGCAGGTCGGTGTAGGGAATACTAATTTGAACTCATGGATTGTGGGATTTTTTCCGTACAAGGATCCTGTGTATGCATTTGCTGTGGTTATGGATCGTGGTCCCAAAAATCCAAGCGCAGCTGCCTCTGCGGTGATGTCAGAAGTGTTTAATTGGATGGTGGTAGAAACACCTGAATATGTGCGTTAATGCATACATTTGATATACTAGTACGTATATGGAACAAAAAACAATCAACGTAGCTATTAACGGATTTGGTCGTATTGGGAGAGCATTTTTGAAATTGGCATGGAATCGTCCAGAAATTACTATTGTGGCCGTCAATGATCTTGGTTCTCTTGAATCACTTGCGTATCTTTTGCGTCACGATACTGTTTATCGTAACTGGGAGCACGATGTAAAAGTCGATGGTACAGATCTTGTCATTGATGGCAAGCGCGTGAAATTTATTTCAGAAAAAGATACTACAAAACTTCCGTGGAAAGATTTGAATATTGATGTTGTTGTAGAATCTACAGGACTTTTTACTGCATATGAAAAAGCAAAATTCCATCTCGATTGTGGTGCAAAGAAAGTAGTTATCACAGCTCCGAGTAAGGGAGATGGATCTTTCCCAGGGGAAACAATTCTCTTGGCGGTAAACGAAGATAAATTCGGCACGTGTGCTATTACATCAAATGCATCATGTACTACAAATGCCGCTTCTCCGCTTATCGGTATTTTGAGTGAAGCAATTGGAATTGAAAAAGCTATCTTGAATACTGTTCATGGATATACTGCATCACAAGCACTTGTTGATGGTCCAAGTAAAAAAGATTTACGTGAAGGTCGCGCTGCTGCACAAAACATTGTCCCATCTTCTACCGGAGCTGCAATTGCGGTGACTAAAGCATATCCAGAACTTACTGATCTCTTCGATGGTATTTCTATCCGTGTTCCGGTGCCAGCAGGATCTATTGTTGATATTACTTTTATCGCAAAACGTTCTACAACCACACAAGAGGTGAATGATATTCTCCGCAAAGCTGCGACGGGTGCACAATGGAGTGGTGTATTTTCTGTAACCGATGAACCATTGGTATCTTCTGATATTCTCGGAAGTAAATATGCGTCTATTGCAGATCTTGAAATGACTCGTGTTGTTGGAGGTAATCTTGTAAAAGTGATGGGTTGGTACGACAATGAAATGGGGTATACCAATACACTTGTTGAGCATGTGATTAAGACCGGGAATACCATAAAATAATTATGGAAAAAACTCCAGACGAAAACAAAACGCTTTTAGCACAAAAACATTGGAAGGAGAATGGTTGGCTTGGTGTAACAGCCGAAGACCACACACTTAAGGGAAGTACGCCGGACGATATTCTCATAAAAAATCCTGGTAAAACTCTTGGAGAATTGATGAGTGATGAAGAAATTCATGAGTATATTGCTGAAATGCAAAAGATTATTATAAAGGATGAGAACTCCGATATCGAACATATTAGGATGCTTGCTGAAATGCAAAAAGAAAATCTTGATTCTTGTATTAGGTATTTGAAAGTCATTGGAAGATTAACAGAAGATTTTAATCCAGGCGATATGCTATCGTAATGAATTAGACTATACCCATGCGTTTACTGAGCATGTCATAATGACTGTAAATATAATATAATATAAAATAATATAAAATAACATGAACATTCATCCAATTTTCGTACATTTTCCAATAGCACTTTTTACTGTGTACGCAGTCATTGAGCTTATTTGGAGTAAATCGTTTCGTGCAAACGTCTCAACATTGTGGTTAAAGACAACACTTCTTGTCACTGGAATTATCGGCGCGCAAGTCTCATTGATGACAGGGGAGACAGCAGAACATCTTCTAGGAGAAAGTACACTTATTGAAAAGCATAGTACTTTTGCAAACCTCACTGTATGGATTTTCGGTATACTTCTTGTTTCATATATACTCCACATACTTGATAAAAAAATAGTATTCCCAAAAATTAAAACTTTTCTTGAGAAAAGACAACCACAAGACATTCTTGTTCGAGTGTGGGGAATACTTGTAAAAGGGAAAGATTTCTTGATTATGACACCTGTTGTGTATATCCTTGCGATTGTCGGACTGCTCGCTGTGACAGTCACTGGAGCGCTTGGTGGGGCAATTGTATACGGTCCAGAAGTAGATCCAATTGTACAGTTTGTCTATAATGTGCTTATGTAATATAGATAGAAAATGAGATATTGACAAATAATTAATAATTTGATATAATATAAACATATTATTCATAAACAATTAAAACATATGGAAGAAATGAACTTTGGTGCTGATACAAAACTTAATGATCAAGAAATGATGCAAGAAAAACTTGATTCATTGCAAATGAAGTTACTTGAAGCTTCTGATGAAGATAAAGGTGCAATAGAAGAAGAAATTGCTGAACTTGAACAAAAACTTGGTTTGGTTTCATAGTTATTTCAGTAAAAAATCCCTCATATGAGGGATTTTTTACTGTGCGGAGTCCATGATATACTGAGTATATGAAAATCTACATTGCCGCAGATCATGCAGGGTTTGAGATGAAAAATAAAATCGTAGAATACGTTACATCTCTCGGATATTCCGTAGAAGATATGGGCGCGCTCATGTACGATTCCCAAGATGATTATCCAGATTTTATTGCACCGCTTGCAGAGAAAGTTGCACTTGATGTCGATAGTCGAGGAATTATATTTGGAGGAAGTGGTCAAGGCGAAGCAATTGTTGCAAACAGGGTTTCTGGTATTCGTGCAGTAGTGTATTACGGTGGTACACTTGATATTCCTCGTCTTGCTCGTGAACATAATAACGCAAATATTCTTTCTGTGGGTGCACGGTTTGTTTCTCTTGAAGAGATACAGCAAGTAGTACAGATTTTCCTTGAAACAGAATTTATCGGTGAGGAACGTCATGTGCGTAGAATTACAAAAATAGATAAATAATAGTATGCAAATCGTACCAGCAATATTACCGAAAAATTTTAAAGAATTAGAAACACAAATGACTGAAGTCGTGGGACTTGTTCCTGTTGTTCAGATTGATATTTGTGATGGGGTGTTTGTAAAAAATAGCACTTGGCCATATGGAGGAAGAATCGGTGCCTTTACTGATCCATCATGGCGCGCCATTGAGAGTGAAGAAGAAGGAATGCCGTATTGGGATAGTGTGGATATTGAACTTGATCTTATGGTTGCCGATCCAAAAGAAACACTCGAGAAATTAATCAAAATTGGTCCGACACGGATTGTATTTCACTACGCATCACTTGGCACAGATCCTGTAGCATTTTTCGAGACACTCGATCCGTACTATGCAAGTACCATGAAAATTGGGATTGCTCTTACTCCAGACACGCCTGTTGATGTTATTGCTCCACTTATTCCATATGTTCATTTTATACAATGCATGGGTATAGAACGTGTGGGATTCCAAGGGCAACCATTTGATGAACGAACACTCACTCTCGTGTCATCTATTCATGCCACATATCCTGAACTTGAAATCAGTGTTGACGGTGCTGTTTCTTTTGAAAATATTGATGACCTCATAGAAGCAGGTGTTACTCGATTAGTAATTGGATCTGCGCTCTGGAACGCAGAAAATCCTCGAGCAGAATTGCAAGCATTTCAAACACATGTGGGAATAGAAACAGTTGAAGAAGATGATGACATGCTATAATTAAAAGCATATGAATCTTGATGATAAAAAAATAAATCAACTCGAGAATATTGCAAATCAAATTCGCATTTCTATTATTGAAATGTTGATTCAAGCAGGGAGTGGACATACAGCAGGGCCACTTGGGATGACAGATGTGTTCGCATTGCTCTATTTCCATATACTCAAACATGATCCCAAAAATCCTTTTTGGTCAGATCGTGATCGTGTAATTCTCTCAAACGGCCACATTTGTCCAGTGCTCTATGCGACTATGGCACATGCGGGATATTTCCCTATAGAAGAATTACAGACATTGCGTACATTCGGTTCACGACTTCAGGGTCATCCACATCGAGAATTCCTCCCTTTTCTAGAAACAAGTTCTGGTCCACTTGGTTCTGGGCTTTCTCAGGCAGTTGGAATGGCACTTATTGATCGTATTGATACCGGAGTTACGTCAGAAAAATATTTTTATTGTTTCCTTGGTGATGGTGAATTGAACGAAGGACAAAACTGGGA
>CAZJJM010000026.1:0-8095 GCA_964546355.1 uncultured Candidatus Saccharibacteria bacterium
ACATCTATCCGATATGTAGGGAAGACAATCTCTTTCAGTCTTTTTGCTTCTGCGAGTACTGACTTTACTTGAATCGCTTTTTCTTGATCTGGATCTGGTTCATCTATTCTTGGACAGATAATATACGCTTGTCTTCCTGCTTCAAGTTCAGTTCTAATCTTTTCATATGCAGCATCTCTTTTTGTTTGAGGAACGATTTCAGTAATGACCGGTTTACGTCCACTGGGCATTTCATCAATAACTGAAAGATCTAAGTCTCCGTAAATAGTAAGTGCAAGTGTGCGAGGTATTGGTGTGGCAGTCATAGAGAGATAGTGTGGAGCAACTTGTCTACCATCAGATTCTTTCTTTGCGAGCTTCATCCGTTGTGCAGTGCCAAATCGATGTTGTTCGTCGATAATCACGAGTCCGAGATGTTTGAATCCAACAGATTTTTGAATAAGTGCGTGTGTGCCGATTACAATCGGAATTTCACCATTCTTAATCCATTTCAATAATTGTGTACGAGAAATTTCAGTCCAATCTTTCGTGGACGAAGCAACTTTGGTAGGGAATTTACGACATCCACTTCCTGTAATGAGTGCAATTGAAATACCGGTGTGCTTGAAATACTCTATGAAGTTTTCAAAGAGTTGGGTTGCGAGCACTTCAGTTGGAGCCATATATGCAACTTGCAGACTGCCAAATGTTTGCATTTGGTTTTTCTTTAGATCAAATGGACGGTTTTTTATAACTGCATATGCAATTGTTGCGGCGACAAATGTTTTACCTGAACCTACGTCTCCTTCGATAAGGCGTGACATGGGAATATCTTTTTTCAAATCGTTGAGCACGGTGTCGATAACACTCATTTGTGAATCGGTCGGTGTAAAAGGAAATCTACTGATGAAGTCTTCTATATCAGAATGGGGAATAGTGAGCATGTATGAGAACAGAGACTGATATGCTTGTCGCTCTTGTTGTCTGGTAAGTTGGATAAAAAAGACTTCTTCAAATGCGAACCGTTTCCGTGCTGCTTGTGCATCAGATTCTTTTTTTGGCATGTGTATCCAAACGAGTGCCGTCTTGCGACTCGGAAGATTGTATTGTTTGAGGATATTCTCGGGAATTGTTTCTGGGATGTGATCGAGTACTCCTTGCCCGAGCATTTTGTGTACTGCATGATACATCCATTTTGACGTAAGTCCTCGTGTTTCAGGATAGATAGGGAAGCCGAAGGTTTCCAGTCGAGTCTCATCTCCGTTGAAAAGTGAATCGTGTGTATCGATCGGAAGCACTGCTCGTTCTTGTATTTCTGGATTGGCAATATATGCACCGTGAGTACCCTCTGTAACTTTTCCTGTGACTTCAACAATATCACCAACTTTTATTTTCTTTGCGAGGAATACCTGATTGAACCAGATGATATTCATTTCTCCGGTGATATCTTCTACTGTTGCTTCACCGATTGGTGTGCCGTTTTTCCATCCTTTTCTGGTGCCGGTATGTGTGACCTTCCCGCATATAGTTACGTGTTCACCAACAGTAACATCTGCGATATGTTTCCATGAACTGATTTGAGAATATCTGGTAGGAAAATATAAGAGGAGGTCTTCGAGTGTCGCGAGTCCGATTCGAGTTAGGGCTTTTTTTTGGATATCGTTCAGTCTGAAATGTTTCGTGATGAGGTCGTTCGGGTGCATAAAAGTAGTATAACAAAAACACCGCAATTATGCGGTGTTTTTGTTATTTAAGTAGTTCGTTGATTTTCTCTACAAGTTCTTCAAGAGTGAAGTTTGATTTGATCATGAAGTCATTTGCACCGAGATCTTTTGCTTTTTTGATCTCCGCTTCTTCTCCAAGGTTTGAGAAGATGATAATTGGGGTTTTCTTGTAGCCTTTTTTACCACGGACTTCTTCCAGTACTGCAAAGCCGTCTTTGTCTCCTGGAAGCATGAGATCAAGGAGTAAGAAATCTATTTCCTCGTCGTCAAGAATTTTTAATCCTGCATTTGCTGTTGTTGCGGTTTTTACCTCAAAGCCACTCTTTGTCAGTTTACCTGCCTCAAGTCCTTGGAGGAATGTGTCATCTTCTATAATAAGTATTTTTTTCATATTTCTAGTATAGCACAAGAGCGATTAGGGTAAAATTGGCAAGGTAACGACAAAAGTTGTTCCTTCTGATAATGCACTTTTGAATGAGATGGTACCACCGAGTCCTTCCACGATTGTTTTGGTAATAGAGAGTCCAAGTCCTGTGCCGAGTTGTTCTTTTGTTTGAGCATTTTTTGCGCGAAAGAATTTGGTGAATATACTTCCTTGATCTTCTTGTGATATACCGATACCACTATCTTTGACTGATAATATAAGTGAATGGTTTTCTTCTGTGATTGTAATAAAAACTTTATCACCAGTGTTTGAATATTTTATCGCGTTCTCTACGAGATTTTGTATAACGATCCGGAACTTGTCTTTGTCAGTGTGCAAGAGTGGAAGTGGGGAAGGTTTGAGGAAAAGTAATTCAACACCACGCTTAAATGATTCACTGCTAAAATCAAAAAGGACTTCATCGATAAGTGCAACAAGGTCAACAGATTCTTTCTTGTACGTGAGTGAGAGATCTTCTACGTGGAGAGAGTTGAGCATGTCTGAAACAAGAGCAATCATGCGCTCATTGCTTTCCATGCTTTTTTCAATCAATTTTTGTTGTTCTGGGGTAAGTGGTCCTGTATCACCATCGAGGAGCATTTTGAAAATCCATTTGAATGCTGATAATGATGTCCGGAGCTGATGCGTACTAATGGAAACAGTATCGTGTTGTCGTGCGATTTGTGTTTCAAGTTTTGCACACTTTTCTGATAAGGCTTGTATATCTTGTTCTTGCATATGTGGAGTATTGTACCATGATTGAATAAAGGTGATAAATATAGTATTGTTCAGTGGTATCGCCGTCATAGCTTAGTGGTAAAGCACTGTCTTGGTAAGACAGAGACCGTGAGTCCGATTCTCACTGACGGCTCATTTATATAGAAGTCGCTCATTTTCATCAAATGTGCTAGATTGTGCTCAGATATACACTTTAAAAAATTTAATATATGGAAATACATACCCACAAAATCGGAGGACGAGTTTTCGGGAATAATTTCTCTGAAACAATTCCACAAATGGAGACAGTCATTAAGAACAGTGGTTGTTTCGACAAAAACATGAGTCATGTTGTAATAATTTCAGGATTTGGAGATGTAACAAATAGATTGCTTCAAATTGCACAATCTGGTGATCCATATCCAGAACTCAGAGCCTTGTATCATCAATATGCAGAACAGATAGATCTGTTAAGCAAAAATGGTAGTATTTCTGACAAGGCATACAGCTCTATGAAATTTTGGCATGCAGAATGTAAAGATAATCATTTTCAATTCATTCATGAATATGATAGATATGGTGACAAAAATGTACCCATATTTACAGACAAGAGACTTCTCGACACACATCTTTCTTTTGGGGAAATATTCTCTACAAAAATCGTGTATCTGTATTTACTTGAGAAAAAACTTCATCATTTACCTTTATCACATTTAGATGCAACCCGCATGTTGGTCACAGATGATGTGTACGGAAATGCGGTAATTGATTTTGAAGAATCACAAAAATTGATAGACGTAAGACTTCAAAACTTAACAATTCCTCATCTCATTGTGGCTGAAGGGTTCATTGGGAAAACCAAGGAAGGTAAGATTACCACCTTGGGACGTGAAGGTTCTGACTACTCAGCAGCAGCTTTTGCTCGATTGATGAAATCAAAAAGTCTGACACTGTGGAAAGATGTTGATGGGATTTATAATCTTGATCCAAAAATACATGGTAATGCAAAAATGTATGAAAAATTACAGTTTGAAAAAATGCAGAAAAAAAGCAAACATGGAATGAAAATTGTACATCAAAAAGTTGCAGAAACATTGATAGGTCAAAATATTCCTTTGCGTATTCGATCGTTTTTTAAACTCGATAATAAGGGTACATTGATTTATTGACCTCAAAAGATCTCCTTAATAAGAGGTCTTTTTTAGTGCGTGTATCTTGTGTGGTATAATGTACGTATGAATAATTTTGAAAAACCACAAGCATCTAAAATAGAAATCACAGAAGAAATTCAAAAAAAAGCAATTCTAGAGGCTGATCGTTCGCTTTCCCCGCAAGAAAAATATAAAACAGGAAGTCTCAGTGAAGAAGATTTCAATTACATTGAACAGGTTGAAAAAAAGGCTCAGGAAAAACTTCAAAATCCAGAGTATCTTAAAGAAATATATGAAGGAATTAAAAAAGAAAGAAACCCAGGTAAGAGTATGGGGATTACTGCAACGGATGAATTGTATGATTCTACTATCTTGAAAAACTACAATGACGAAAAGTACGGAAAAGATAACAAGGCAGCGTAATTTTTTTATATAAAACTATAACTTATAAAGTGCTTTCAGAAACAATCATTGAAACTAAATTATGAATAAAATCTTTCATGCAAAGGTGTTGATATTTTCAGGATTGTTACTCGCTCTATTTTCTTATTCATTTTCTGCTTTTGCATTAAATCATGACAATTCAGTTGCTCAATTAGACGAAGGAAATGAAACGTTAGTTACAAGTGATTTTCCTGAACTTATTGAATCATACCGAACCGATGTAGTGGTTAATCCTGATAATACTATTCAGGTCACAGAAACAATCACGTATAATTTTAATGATTTAGAAAAACATGGTATTTACAGAATCATCCCGATAAAAACATCACCGGGAGCTATTCGTAAATTAAAAATTTCTGATATCTCTGTGGTAGATGAACATGGTAATTCGTATACAACCGACATATCAAAAACCGGCGAGATACGTATAAAGATTGGTGACGCTGATAAAACTATCACCGGAATACATACATATATTATTAAATACACTGCTCTAAATGCTATAGGGTATTTTGATACGTTTGATGAGATATATTGGAATAGTACTGGTCATGAATGGGAAGTTCCTATATGGGAAGCTGAGACACGTGTTTTCCTGCCGGGAAATATAGAAAATTCTGATCTCCGTATCGCATCATATTGTGGAGAGATGGGTTCAGTCGATCCTTGTATCCAGAATGCTCCTGTATATAACAAAGACACCAATCAAACAGAGATTGTTTTCCGCACATCTCCCGATGTGTATTATGAACCAGGTGAAGGTGTGACCGTTGCAGTTGGTTTCCCAAAAGGAATTGTAGTTCCAACCATGTTGAAATGGTATGAAAAACCAGAATCGTACATATATCTCGCGTACGGTATCGGTGCATTATTTTTGTTGTTATTGTTACGCCTAATCTTCGTTGTATTTCTTCCAGAATATAGAAAACGAAAACGTCCAATTGTGACAGAGTTTATTCCTCCAGAAGGTATGGTACCTTCGCAAGCAGGTATTGTATATCGTTGGTTTATAGGTCAGGGGACAATGATCAGTGCTGACATGCTACATCTCGCTTCAATTGGGTATATTACAATTCACAGTACACCAATTTCACTGTCAAAAAATAAAGAAACATCAGCTTTTCAGCGCAAGATTAATATCATTGTAATTATTTTTACATTCCTAGTATTTAGCCTTGTTCTTTGGTCAATGTTTTCTTTTGAATTTTTTATTATTATTTCCGCTATTCTACTCGTAGTACAACGTAAAAAAATAAACACGTTTATATTCTCATTGAAAAATCCTGTTGAATTTTCAATTACGAGAAATCCTCACAAGGACATTTCTGATATGCCTTCGACCTTATCACCGCTCTATGAACTGATTTCAAAAGATGGTGTATCGGTGACTTTAGATGATATTGCTAAAGAGAAGAAGTATTACAAATTTAAGGAATACCTAAGAAAAGTTAAAAGTCTTCTTCCTGAAAGTACTTCAAAATCCTTGCCTCTAGTCATGGTTATGATGATGCTTTTCTTCGCAGTTCCTTTTGTTGGTTTCTTTGTTATCTTCTTCAACTTGATGTTTACTGCGCCTATTGAATTCATTTATCCTGTCATTGTACTTGTTGCTGGATTCTTCTTGTATAAAATAGTTGGTGCTGTCTTTTCTTTTAAACTTTCTAAGATGACTGATTCTTGGTATTCAGTTGCTGGATTGTATCAATATATAAAAATTGCCGAAAAAAACCGTATAGAATTTGAAAGCGATCCAAAAAAAGCTGAAATAATTTTCTCTACTCTTTTGCCGTATGCTGTAGCTTTTGGTTTAGAAGAAAAATGGATACAAGTATTTAACGGAATAATGATTAATCCACCTGAGTATTATAGTGGAGGTAGTATTTCTACTATGTCAGCATCTATTGGAGCTTTTGCTGGAACAATGTCTTCTACTGCTTCTGCAGGTGCACCTTCTTCATCTGGTGGTGGTAGTTCTGGTTCATCTGGTGGCGGTTCATCTGGTGGCGGCGGAGGAGGTGGCGGAGGAGGCAGTTGGTAGGTGTTTAATCTATGTTACTATATCCGATATGGACCCAAAAGAAATCGATACACGAATATCAGAAATAGAAACACTCATGTATGGAGCGGATTTTTGGAATGATAAAAATCAAGCTCAAGCTTTGATCAAAGAACTCGGGGAACTCAAAGATAAAAAAGAAGGTGTGTCGAAATACGACAAAGGTGACGCAGTCCTCACGATTCTTTCTGGTGCAGGAGGTGATGATGCAGAAGATTTCACTCGTATGTTACTTGGTATGTATGAAGCGTTTTGTAAAAGGAAAAACTTTTCCATGACACAATTATCTGCAAGTCCAAATGATCACGGTGGGTATCGCAGTGTGAGTGTCTTAGTTTCTGGTAAGGGTGCGTACGGTCTTTTGAAGTATGAATCTGGTGTTCATCGACTTGTGCGACAATCTCCCTTTAATGCAGATAGTAAACGTCAAACATCTTTTTCAATGGTGGAGATAATCCCCAAGATTGAAAAAGTTGATTCTTTGGATATTCCATCAGGTGATCTTCGTTTTGAATTATCCAAATCGAGTGGTCCTGGTGGCCAAAATGTAAACAAACGCGAGACCGCGGTTCGCGTCGTCCATATTCCGACAGGTCTTGCAGTGGCAGCAGATGGCGAGCGTACACAAGAAGCAAATCGTGAACATGCTATTCGGTTACTCTATGGAAAATTGATTAAAAAAGCTGAAGATGAACATAAGAGTTTGCAAGAAAGTATGCAGGTTTCTAAGACAACAGATAATGAATGGGGGAGTCAGATGCGCTCATATGTGCTCCATCCATATAAGCTTGTTAAGGATCATCGAACAAGTGTGGAGACGAGTAATGTTGACAAGGTGCTCTCGGGTGGTGAACTAGATATGTTTATTGAGGCGTCACAGTCAGGTATGGTACAATAAAATGGACAATTGCTCATATGATTTATTTCAACAATGTATCAAAAGTATATCCGAATAGCGTTCTCTCGCTTGAAGACATCAACTTGTCCATTGGACAAGGTGAATTCGTATCCATTGTAGGACATTCAGGAGCGGGCAAGACGACACTTACCAAGCTTATTCTCGCAGAAGAAAAACCAACTACCGGTTCAGTGTTTTATCATTCACTTGATATTCATACACTTGGACACGACGCCATGATCAATCTTCGTCGACGTATTGGTATTGTGTTTCAAGATTTCCGCCTTCTTCCGAACAAAACTGCGTATGAAAATATTGCGTTTGCCATGGAAGCAGTTGGTAAAACTGACGAAGAGATCGCAAGTGATGTTCCTCATGTACTTGAACTCGTAGACCTCTCAAATCGGGTATATCATTTTCCTCATCAAATGTCTGGTGGAGAAAAACAACGCCTCGCTATTGCTCGCGCCATCATTAATCAACCAGAATTGATTATTGCAGATGAGCCGACAGGGAATCTCGACCCAGTGAACACCCTTGAAGTTATTCAGATTTTGAAAAAGATTAATGATCTCGGTACGACGGTGATTCTGACAACACACAACAAGGATGTGATCAATGCATTAGGGAAGCGCGTTGTCACCATTGAGAAAGGTAAGATTATCAAAGACGAGAAAGGTAAACATTCTCCTAAATAAATTT
>CAZJJM010000027.1:0-7919 GCA_964546355.1 uncultured Candidatus Saccharibacteria bacterium
ATGGAAATGAGTTTTGTTGACCGTGAAGATGTCATGGCACTCAACGAAGCACTTTTGATAAAAATCGTCACTGAGCTCTATCCAGAAAAAAGAATCCAACAAGTACCATTCCCACGTATCACCTACAAAGATGCAATGGAAAAGTACGGTAATGACCGTCCAGATATTCGTGAAAACAAAGAAGATCCAAATCTTCTCGCATTCTGTTGGGTAATTGATTTCCCATTCTTCGAACGTACCGACAAATCAGACAATCCTGATACGACAGGTGAGTGGACATTTACACACAACCCATTCTCAGCACCTATCGGAGAACATATGGATATGCTCATGAATACAGAAAAAGTTGGTGATATTCTCACCACACAATACGATATTGTACTCAATGGATATGAAATCGGAGGAGGAAGTATTCGTAATCACAACCCACTTGCGCTTCGTAAGGTATTGAACATTATCGGTCACAAAGATGAAGACATTGATCGCAACTTCGGACACATGCTTCATGCCCTCGGTTCTGGTACACCACCACACGGAGGTATTGCATGGGGATTTGACCGCTTCATTATGCTTCTCGAAAATGAACCAAACATCCGCGAAGTGATCGCATTTCCAAAAACTGGAGAAGGCAAAGATCTGATGATGGAATCTCCAACACCTATTGAAGAAAAGCACCTTAAAGAGCTTGGAATTAAAATATAACCCTAAAAATGTCTCCTCTTGGAGACATTTTTAGTAAATTGCTATACTAAAGTTTATGAACACAATACTAATAACTAAACCAAAAATTCCTGAGGATATTATTCAGATTCAAGAAGTTTTTTATAGAACATGGCTTGAAACATATCCAAATAAAAAAGTAGGAATAACCAGAGAAGATATTGAAGAATACTTTAAAAATCGTTTAGATCCTGAAATGATACAAAAAAGAATTAATGCCTTTTCTCAACTCCCTTCAAATGAACTTTTTCTTGTTGCAAAAGATGGAGAAAAGGTTATTGGCGTGTGTAGAATTGTAAACAGAGAAACATACAATCAATTACAGGCAATCTATGTATTATCAGAGTATCAAAGACATGGTGTAGGAAAAATGTTTTGGGATAAGGGACGCGAATTTTTTGATAAAAGTAAAGATACTATCGTACAAGTTGCTATATATAACAAAAAAGCGATTTCATTTTATGAAAAACTTGGCTTTGTTGATACAGGAAAACGATTTACTGAAGAGCGACACAAAATGCCAATTAGCGGAGCACTGATTCCAGAAATGGAGATGGTTTTGGTTAAAAAATAACTATTTTAAAATTTTTTGTCTGATATCCAAAAACACGCTACAATACAGAGATATGGATGACATTTCCCAAGGAGGATATATTGTAAAAGCAGGGACATTTGAAGGTCCACTCGAACTCCTCCTAGACCTCATCGAGAAACGAAAGCTTTTTATCAATGAGCTTTCTTTGTCACAAGTAACCGAAGATTATATCGCATTTATTCGCAACCCTGACCAGCATACGAGTATTTCAGACATGACCTATTTCCTTGTTATCGCTGCGACACTGGTACTCATCAAATCTCGCTCACTCTTACCACAATTATCACTCTCAAAAGACGAAGAACATGAGATCAAGCATCTCGAACATCGACTCGAACTCTATCAAAAAGTGCGAGAAATGGCAGAGAAGATTAAAGAACGATACGCAACACATCGTATTTTTACCAGAGAATATATTCCAATCAATATTCCAGTGTTTGCACCTGACCAAGGTATCACAGTAGACGCATTGCACGCATCACTTCGAGAAGTGTTCAATCGACTACCAAAAGAAGAAGAGAAATTACCAGAAGTAGTAGTACGCAAGGTCATGAGTATTGATGAGATGATCAATCAACTAACTGAACGCATAGAACAGGAATTATCTTTCTCGTTCAAAACAATCGCTCAGAAAAGCGGACTGGAAACACCTCGAGAACAGAAAGTATTCGTTATTGTGTCATTCCTGGCATTACTAGAACTCGTCAGAGGTGGTATCATAGACATATTACAAGATAACGCATTTGATGATATGCGAATTAATAAGCAGGTAGAAGAGGAACTCTTTGTATAACACATATGACTATTGCACAAAAAATTGAAGGATTGCTGTTTGCGACAGGAGAATCAATGACCAAGAAAAAACTGGCATCTATTTTCGAGTGTGATGAGAGTGTGATTACAGAAGGAATTGAAGAATTAAAAACACGACTAACTACAAGTGGTCTTGTGCTTATTGAGACAGATGACACGTACACACTCGGTACTCATCCAGAACTCGCGTCACTCTTAGAGCAAATAAAGAAGGAAGAACTTTCCAAGGAACTTTCGAAAGCGAGCGTAGAAACATTGGCGATTATTCTCTATCGAGATGGCGTAACACGTACTGAAATAGACTATATTCGTGGTGTTAATTCTGGTTTTATTCTTCGTAATTTAATTGTTCGAGGATTAATCGAAAAGGGAATTGACCCGAAAGATAGTCGTCGCACAGTCTACTCTCCAACAAGTGAGCTTTTCTCATATATTGGTGTTACTGATAGAGCCTCACTTCCTGAATACACCACCTTCAGTGCGGTCTTCGCAGAACAAGATGCAAAAATGCGTACAGGGGAGCAGTAATTAATAATTTTTAACCATCATTTATTTATCATGATTGCAAGTCTCATCAAAGTATTTATTCCTACTGTCCTCGGATTCTTCGTGGGTATTGGTATTACCCCAGTGCTGACAAAAATGATGTATAAATATCAGCTGTGGAAAAAGGTTTCTCGTTCAGATGCTTTAAATGAAGATATGTCTGAGGCGTTCAAACAGATCCACAAAGAACGCAAGGAAGGCTCAGAGAAAAGTACTCCACGTGTTGGAGGGATTATTATTTGGGGATCAATACTTATCACAACAGGACTTGTATATCTTATTTCAATTTATATCCCATCTCCAGTATCAGACAAGCTCAATTTCTTGAGTCGTAACCAAACAATCGTCCCTCTCGCAGCACTGATCTTCGGTGCGTTACTTGGACTTGCTGATGATGCATTACAAATACTCGGACTTGGCAAAAAGACTGACGATGTTCGCTATCGATATATCAAAATAGCACTCATTACTCTTGCGGGATTAGTCATAGGATATTGGCTATATGCAAAACTCGGTATTACCTCACTTCCGATACCATTTGATGGAGTGCTGTATCTCGGATGGCTTATTATTCCGTTTTTCATTCTTGTACTTCTTGCAGTATTTTCAAGCGGAGTTATTGATGGCATCGACGGTCTTGCTGGAGGAGTTCTTGCTACAGTATTTGCTGCATACACCACAATCGCTTTTTTCAATAACCAGATCGATATTGCTGCACTTTGTGGAGTTATTACTGGATCATTGCTCGCATTTCTCTGGTTCAATATTCCACCTGCGCGATTTTATATGGGAGAGACAGGAATGCTCGCACTTACCGTAGTACTTGGTGTCGTTGCATTCCTTACTGATACAGTACTTCTCTTGCCACTCATTGCATTTCCACTCTTTGCAACATCAGTATCAGTAGTTATCCAAATAATTTCAAAAAAATACTTTGGTAAAAAAGTGTTTCGTGTGGCACCACTTCATCACCATTTTGAATCACTCGGTTGGCCGTCATACAAAGTCACCATGAGATATTGGGTCATTTCAATTGTTTGCGCTATTTCAGGTGTCATCATCGCACTAATCGACACAAGGCTCTAAAAAGTATATACACCATGGCAAAAAAAATCGTTCGTCAAACAAAAAAAGAGGAAGAGAAAACACAGAAGGCAAGGGAAGTCGACCGTGTATTTTTAGGTATTATTATTGCACTGTTAATTATTGGTGTACTTGTGTTTGTCTCAGCATCGTTCGGTATCCTTGCAAAAAGTAGTACGAAGTTTTATGGAGTATTATTCAACCAGCTCATACTCGGACTTGGGCTTGGCTTGATTACATTATCACTCGCGTCAAAGATCCCATATCCTTTTTGGAAAAAGTACTCATTGTATATCTTTATCGGTTCGATTGTACTAACCGCACTTGTGTTTGTTCCGGGACTTGGATTTAGTCATGGTGGCGCACGAAGATGGATATCTATTGGTCCACTGGCATTTCAACCAGTAGAGTTGTTAAAATTCGCCTTTGTGATTTATTTTGCAACCTGGCTTTCTTGGATGAAAAATCAGGTACGAGATATAAAATTTGGCATCATACCACTCGTATGCATGCTTGGTATTATTGCTCTTGTGTTATTCAAACAACCAGATACCAAGAGTTTCATTCTCATGCTTACTGCAGGTATTGGTATGTATTTTATCACTGGAGTAAAATGGAAATATATTTTCGGAATTATCGGTGTAGGACTAGTTGCACTTATTGGATTGGTAAGTATGAAACCGTATCTCTTAGATCGAGTACATACCTTCCTTGATCCAAGTCGTGACCCTTCTGGTTCATCATACCAACTCCAACAATCGCTTATTGCAATAGGCTCAGGAGGAGCATTCGGTCGTGGTTATGGACAAAGTGTACAGAAATTCAGCTACCTACCAGAACCACAAGGTGATTCGATCTTTGCGGTTATTGGTGAAGAATTTGGCTTTCTTGGCAGTGTACTGGTGATAATTCTCTATGTCGCACTCGCACTTCGAGGACTACGTATTGCGAATCGTATGCCTGACCAATTCGGTAGACTGCTCGTCTCAGGAATCATCATACTGCTTACTGCGCAATCTTTCCTCAACATAGCCTCAATTATCGGAGTTTTTCCGCTTACAGGAGTACCACTGGTATTCATTAGTCACGGAGGAACGTCACTTATGATTACACTTACGGGAATTGGGATTGTACTTAATGCTTCAAGGTATCAAAGGAAAAATGTAGTATAAAAAATACCCATCAATTATTTGATGGGTATAATACTTTTTCAGCCTTAAACCATTGAGATAGTTTTTCATTATACCAGAAATAATCACGATAGTGATGATTCAAATCACGCAGATTAATCCATTCGAGTTTATTTTGATAAGAAAGTTTTTCAAGCTCATCAACAGTTTTTCCGCTACTATTAAAGGGTGTTTTAAATTGATTAAGTTCAAATTCCGAATCCTTACCCTTAATCATCCTAAGAATGTTTCGTAAAATCTTGACTTGTCTTTTACAAAGCATGATTTTATGACCCTTTACATCTGTGTGAACGAGTGTATCACCGTTACCATTTTTACTTACATATATTGCTCTTAGTAATCCGAACTGTGCAAGTGCAAAAGTATGATAATCAAGTAATACTTCTTTTTTGGCATTATCTTGGAGAATTTTATGACAAATATATTTAATAATATATTCAATATTACTACTATGATGATCAATATGATTTTCACAACCATAAAATCGCAACAACCTATCTCTTTCCTCAATATACAACAGAGCATTTTGAGATTTATAAAATTGAAGGGTGGAATAGATATTTGGAGTATTGATTAGATATTCAAACCATTGAATAATCTTTTGATTTATTTCTGGTGACCTTCGTGTGTCTTTTTTGGCAAAGTCTATCATGATTCTTTTTTTAATTTTCTATCTGATTTTTAACAAAAAAAAGAGAATTTGTCAAATTAAGATTATTAAACCTAGCGCCTAGTGCCTACTCTGTGTTAAAATAAAACCATGAAAATCGTACTGACAGGAGGTGGCACAGGAGGTCATTTCTATCCACTCATTGCTATTGCCGAAAAACTCAACCAACTTGCAGATGAACGAAAAGTTCTTTCATTTAAAATGTATTATTTTTCTGATGCACCATATGATAAGAGCGCGCTCTTTGATAATGGGCTCGAGTTCCGCTCTATTCCTGCAGGCAAGCTTCGTCTCTATTTCTCTATTCAAAACTTTTTCGATGTATTCAAGACTGCGACAGGTATCCTAAAGGCTATTATAGAGCTGTATAACATCTATCCTGATGTCGTAGTAGCAAAAGGTGGATATGCGAGCTTCCCGACACTCTTCGCAGCTCGAATCCTCCGCATTCCAGTTATTATCCATGAATCTGATTCTATTCCTGGACGGGTCAACAAATGGGCAGGGAAGTTTGCAGCACGCATCGCAGTGTCATATGCAGAAACAGGTGAATATTTCCCAAAAAACAAAGTTGCTCATACTGGCCAGCCTATTCGTGGAGAATTGATAAAAGCTGCACCAGAAGGAGCGTTTGAATATCTGGATATGGATTCATCTCTCCCTGTACTCTTCATTGTTGGCGGCTCACAAGGTGCAGAGATCATCAACAACATTGTTATCGATATCCTACCGAAACTCGTAGAGAAATATCAGATCATTCACCAGACCGGTATTGCCAATTTTGAATCTAATACTACTCGAGCAAATTTCCTCCTCGCTGACAGTCTATTCAAAACTCGCTACAAACCATTTGCATTCTTGAATCCACTCGCCATGAAAATGGCAGCGGGCGCATCGACACTCATCATCTCTCGCGCAGGATCAATGATCTTCGAAATCGCCTCATGGGGTGTACCAACTATCCTCATACCAATCACCAATTCAAACGGTGATCATCAACGCAAAAACGCCTACAACTATGCACGTGCAGGTGGTGGTATTGTCATAGAAGAATCTCATTTTGATGGTGCAATTCTTCAGTTCGAAATTGAACAACTTCTTAATGCACCAGAACGCCTTCAAGAAATGAAAAAAAATGCACTTGTATTTGCAAAAGGGGATGCTGCACGAACCATTGCAGATGAGATCATTTCGATTGCACTTGAACATGAGAAATAAAAAAATAAAGAGAGCTGTTAGGCTCTCTTTAGGCTAGAGTGGGAACATTTTATTGCTCCAATGTCTTCATGTATTCTTCAAGCGTTATAAGCTCATCAATTACAACAGTTGCCGAACCTTCGGGAATTTTTTTTATAATCTCCCTTTGTCCAATTTTCGCATCATCTAATGAAAGAGGTCCGATAACAACTGTCATTCGGTCAGTACTATTAATTACAAGAATTTTATTCATCTTATTTAGTATTTAATTGTTCATCTATATTGTATCATATTATATATAAAAAGTCAAGTATAAGACACCTTTCAAAATAAGCCTATTTTATGCTAAAATAAACCTACTTTATGGAAAATACCCCTAAAAAAATCGTCACACGTTTTGCACCAAGTCCAACAGGCACTCTGCATATCGGTAATTACAGAACAGCTATTTTTGCGTATCTCTGGGCGAGACACTGCGACGGAGAATTTATTCTTCGTATTGAAGACACTGATCGTGAACGTAACAAAAAAGAATACGAAGAAAATATCATTGACGGTCTTGAATGGCTCGGACTTACCTATGACCGTTTCTACCGGCAATCAGAAAACCTTCCTCGACATACAGAAGTACTCAAACAACTCATCACATCAGGTCATGCATATATTTCTGAGGAAGAAGCAAAAGATGGTAGTGGTGTCATGAAGTCACTTGTACGATTCAAGAATCCCAACAAAGAAATCACGGTACATGATCTAATCAAAGGTGATGTTGTTATTGATACAACAGACCTCGGTGACTTTGTTATAGCTCGTGCAATCGATGATCCGATTTTTCACTTCGCAGTAGTTATAGATGACTGGGATGAAGGTGTGACTCATGTCATTCGCGGTGAAGAACATCTCCCGAACACACCTCGTCAAATCCTCATGATGGAAGCACTCAATGCACCGATTCCAACATACGCACACTTACCACTTGTGCTTGGACCAGATAAACTCAAGCTCTCAAAACGTCGTGGAGCACCTGCGATCACGGTCTATCGTGAACTCGGATATCTTCCAGAAGCAATTCTCAACACTACAGTTATGATCGGATGGAACCCTG
>CAZJJM010000028.1:0-7744 GCA_964546355.1 uncultured Candidatus Saccharibacteria bacterium
GTAATTACATTTATATACTATGTCAAAATACACAGAAGTAGATGCTGGAGTAATCGCTCTGTTTTATGCAGGTGCACACTACGGCTACAGCAAAACACGTCGTCACCCATCAGTGGCTTCGTACATTTTCGGAACTAAAAACAAAACCGATCTTATCAACCTCGAAAAAACTCAAGTACTCCTCGAACAAGCAAAAGCATTTGTTGCAGAACTCGGACGCACAGGAAAGACAGTACTCTTTGTCGGCGCAAAAGCTGAAGCAAAAAGTATTATCCAAAACAAAGGAGCTGAGCTCGATATGCCTTGGGTAACAGAACGATGGATTGGTGGTGCCCTCACAAACTTTTCAGAAATCAAAAAACGTGTTGCTCGTCTCGAAGACTTGAAAGACAAACGTGAAAAAGGAGAACTTGATATGTATACAAAGAAGGAGCGTTTGCTTCTTGATCAAGAAATCGCAAAACTACAACGAAACTTCGGTGGACTTGTAAATCTTAAAAAACTTCCAGATGCAATGATTGTTATCGACAGTAAACGTGAACATATCGCTGTAACTGAAGCGCAAAAAATGGGCGTACCAGTAATCGCACTCACCAATACTGATACAAACATTTCAACTATTGAATACCCTGTTGTTGCAAATGACGGTTCAATCTCAAGTATTTCATACTTCATAAATGAACTCGTTTCTGCATACAAAGGCGCGCGAGCAAACTAATCTTTATTTAATTTATAATTTTGTACATTGATATATATGCAAATCACCACAGAACAAGTAAAACAACTTCGTGACGAAACTGGAATTTCAGTTATGCAATGCCGTAAGGCGCTTGAAGAAGCAGCTGGCGACATGGAAAAAGCACGACTTATTCTCAAAAAGAAAAGTACTGACATGGCTGCAAAAAAAGCAGACCGTGAAGCACATGATGGTATTATTGTGATCAAACAAACAGACACAAGTGCTGTAGTTACATTACTCAACTGCGAAACTGATTTCGTGGCAAAAAATGAAGATTTTGTTGCTCTTGCAAACACGCTTACAGAAAAAGCAACAACAGAAAGTATCGAGACAGCACTTGCTGCTGCTCCTGATATGATCAACACAGTTATCCAAAAAATTGGTGAAAACATTCTTTTGCAATCAATTGAAAAGATAGAGGCACCAGTTATTGGAACATATATTCACAATCCAAAACTTGCAGTTGTAATCGGACTTTCAGCAGGTACTCCTGCGCTCGCACGAGATATCGCAATGCATGCTGCTGCAATGAAACCAGAATTTGTTCGAATTGAAGATATTGATGAAGAAACTCGTGCAAAATTCAAGGCACTCTTTGAAGAAGAGGTAGCGCAAATTGATAAACCAGCAGACATCAAAGCAAAAATGCTCGAAGGAAAAGTAAGTACATATTTCAAAGAACGTGCACTTCTCGAACAGCCATTTGTAAAAAATCCAGACAAGACAGTGAGTGCTCTTCTCAAAGAACATGTTGCAGATATTACCGTGTACAAAATGTTCACTATTTAATCATCGACAATACACACTATTATGATATTCCTCTTTAGTATATTTTGTATAGCACTCTGTATAGCAATGTGGATGATTGGAAACCGCATTATACAGATTAGACGTGGATATATTGATCCTCAAGGACTATCCGATATGCATCAGGTGATTATCCAGGAAAAAGTTGCAAAAATAGAAAAAGTTGTGATACAATCGGTAAAGCGATTCTTTCATTACATAGCAGTAACATTAATGAAGGGATGGGTCATCATAGTTCATATTATTGAAAAGACCGCACGTGAAAAGTTTCCTCGTTTACACAGTACTATTCAAGAAAAAAACGTGAAAGTATTGGAAAAGAAGCAAGCATTAATAAATACCGCAAAAGAATACAGAAACAAAATGCGAATGTTTAGAAAAAAGCTTCGCGAAGAAGATGGATTAAACTAATCCACTGCCCCACACAGTCTTGTGGGATGTGCCAGCATAGCTCAGTTGGTAGAGCAACTGTTTTGTAAACAGTAGGTCGTGGGTTCGAATCCCTCTGCTGGCTCCGGATAAAAAAATAAAAACAGTATACGAAAGTATACTGTTTTTATTTTTGAGCCAGCAGAGGGATTCGAAAACAGCAAGCGGTACACAAGATGAGCGAAGCGAATACTTGTCGCTGAGGTGGGGTCGCGAGTACTTAGTATAATTCGAGCAGTGCGGAGAATTTTACTTAGTAACTTGTGACCGATCCCTGTGTGTTTGTCGCGACGACAAGTGAATTATCTGTGACCGAATCCCTCTACTGGATTCCACTCCGAGCAGTGCACAGGAAAATATTTAGTAACTTGTGACAGAATCCTGTATCATTATTCAAATCACAAAATAAAATCCCTCTATTCATTTTATTGAACAGAGGGATTATTTTTAAACTTTTAATTTTTCAAAAATTTCATCAAGAAAACTTTTCCACAAAGATGCATATTCATCAGTAATTCTGTTTATCTCTTTTTCAGCAAAAAGATTTTTAAGTATTTGCAAATACTCTTCTGCTTCTTCAGCGTGATTTTTTTCGAGTTGCTCATGCAATACCGAGTGTCTTAATTTTTCTATCGGGGCTCCTGCTGCGAGAAATATTTTCTTTTGTGTAAGAAATAATTGAGGTGCAATTTTTTCTACCACATACATCATGCATATACCCGAAAGAGGTGAGGAGAACGATTGAGTAATTGCATCTCTCAAAGCAACGTTTGTTTTCATTTTAATGACACGTTTACGTAAATCATCATCAGTTAGAGAAGTTGTTGCATACACTTGTTCCGCAAATAAATTGTGGTGCATTAATCCGTGTGAATCTCTTCCTAAGCCCATTTCATCAACAATAGCTAATGCGTGAGATTTAAAAATGTCTTCCCATTGTTTTTGTGTTTCAAGAGTTCCATTCTGAACTTCATAAAGAATCTTTTCTGAAATAGTATTCAGAAGTTTATTCAACCCAAGAGTAAATGGTGCTTGGATAATCCACCAGTATAAACAATACCATTCAAGTTTTTTTATTTCTATAGGAGCTTCTCCTAAGATAAAAAATTTGCTTGATAAAATTTTCTTTGTTTCCATTGTCTGATTTTTTATTAATGAATTTTTCTAAATTTACAATAACATATATTTTTACTAATTGTCAAATTATCTACTTTTTCACAAAGATATAGATTTTATTTTTCTATTATAGAAAAATATGTTATTTACCCTTTCCCTATAAGCCTAAAGTTTTCCCCTTTTTATATTGACCGACACTTCCCTTCGCGCTACAATATAAGTGTAAGGAAATGATCTTTGGAAATATAGATGGCAATAATTTGCAGACATACAGTTTTGAATTACTATTAAAAAATTCTATACAACTGTCTTGTCACACCAAGCAAATCAACTAACATCTTATTCACTTCCATAACTTATACTCATTCTTCTTACTCGCTCTTTCCCTCTCGTCCTTCGACAACATCAAATACATTGCTCTTCCTTTTTACAACTTCATATAAAAACCATCCCTCTAGGATGGTTTTTTTTTGTGTTTTTTATTACGTCAAATGAGGAGTGAGTGAAAAAGTGTACACACTTTCATATCATCCGAACGCAGACGGAACAAAGATTTACTATTTTGGTATTCCCTATTTGCAAATCTTTATTTTTAAAAAAATTATTATACCAAGAAAAATCCAAACAAGATTGCAAAGAAATTTAATATCGCGTGACAAATAGAAATAAGAATTAAATTTGGTGCACGCATATACAACACAGAAAAAAACAATCCTGCAATAAAAGATAATGGAAGTATTGCGACAGGATCTTTGAAGATAATATGAAGCACAGTGAAGAGTCCAGCATTCACGAGAATGATTGTCATGCGATCAGTAAAAACTTTTTTTAACATAGGCATCAAGAATCCTCGATACGCAACTTCTTGCAAAGCACTCACAGGAAAAAATGTTAGGAGGAACCACTTACTCGTGAGCACCTGTGCATTGAGTGGTGTACCAATCAACACGGCATAATAGAGTAGTGAAAAAAATCCAAGCACAGTCGCACCTATGTATAAAAATAATTGCCTTCGTGTTGGCACTTGAATACCAAAATCTTTCAATCCCCACTTTTCACGAAAAACAATCACAATGATTGCACAGACAAGTACACCAAGAAGAGGAAAACGAAACCCTATTGGAATGATACCAAAATACAGAAGAAGTACCGGTAATAAAAATATCAACAAGGTTTCAATAAATACTTTTTGACGAATCGTGGATGTATCCATAAAATAAAATTATTGTGTGTAGGTATTTTTAAACAATTCTTTATACTCTGAAAAAGGTATTTCTATTTCACTAATTCCAGCAGCAAATGGTGCAACTTGATATGGATCAAATATAAATCCAACACTATCTTTTGTAAGATAAAATGAACTGTAATTTATTTGTGTCGGAGTTGTTCCGTCTTTTGCCCAATCATTATCAAACATCTCTTCGAGTGTCAGCTTTAAAATATCTACTACATGCGGAGCAAGTGTCACGAGAGCAGTATCGACGTCAACAAACACATCTTCGAGGGTAATAAGCCTATCTTGTAAATCAAACGTAAATGTTTTTACAACATGATTCCCATGTGCCCCGTAAGTATAATCAGAAAATGTATAAACAAATGTTATTGTTCTTAATCCAATATGTGTATCAAAACTTGCATTAAATGTATATGCTTCTTCTTCTGGTAATCTTTCAGAACCAACATCATCCATAAATGCTTGTGCTGATTCATTTACACTATTAGCAATAATGGTATCAATAGCAACTATACCTGTTTTAGGATAAGAAAGAGTGATTTCAAAACCAGGGTATGTTTTTGAACTTGAGACTTTTTCAATATTTATATTTTCAAAAGATGCAGGATTAGAAAGTTCCTTTTGTTCATATTGTTTTTTACCTAAAAACAACCCACCAATTACGAGTAATGAAAATAATACGAGAATTCCTATTGAGGTTTTTATACTTTGTTGTTGCATATACATCATATAATACCACTAATTTTATATTCGCATACAAACTCAAGAAAATGCTATAATTTTGCTATGGAACATACAGACACAAAAATAGACTTTCTTGCAATCGGTGACGTGGTGACTGATGCATTTATCCGTATAAAAGATGCTTCAGTACACTGTGATATCAACAATGCGAATTGTACCCTTTCTATGCGCTTCGGAGACAAAATACCATTTGAGTCAGCAACAGTAGTAAAAGGTGTCGGCAATAGTGCCAATGCAGCAGTGAGCGCTGCACGCCTCGGACTCAACGCTTCACTTGTAGCAACTATTGGAAATGATCAAAATGGCAGAGAGTGTGTTGAAGCTTTGCAATCACAACACGTGGATACAAAATATATAACGACAGACCCTGTCTCTCCGACCAATTATCACTATGTACTCTGGTATGAATCAGAACGTACTATTCTTGTACAACACGCACCTTTTACATACAAACTCCCTCTAGATCTTCCTGTACCACAATACGTATACCTCTCTTCTCTCGCAGAAACCTCAAAAGAATTTCATCATGATATTGCACGATACATTACAGCTCATCCAGAAGCAAAACTTGCGTTTCAACCAGGCACATTCCAGATGAAACTCGGGACAAAAGAACTCGAAGATATCTATGCTCATACATATATTTTCTTTTGTAACGTCGAAGAAGCACAAAGAATTTTAGCAACAACAGAAAGTGACATAAAATCGCTCTTAAACGGAATTGCACAACTCGGACCAAAGATTGTTGTTATTACTGATGGACCAAAAGGTCTTTACGCATCTGATGGCACACAAACTATGTTCCTTCCGATGTATCCAGATATAGCACCTCCAGTAGAACGTACTGGAGCTGGTGATGCATGCGCTTCAAGTATCACGGTTGCCCTTGCAAAAGGACTCCCGCTCGAAGAAGCACTTCTCTGGGGACCAATCAATTCTATGTCTGTCGTACAACATGTAGGAGCACAAGAAGGATTACTTACTGAAGAACAAATCAAAGAATACCTAGTAAAAGCACCTGAACATTACAAAATAACTATATTGTAAAATCTATGTCAGAAAAATTTGAACAGAAAAAAACAACAATCACAGAAGAAGCACTTAAACAAAATGTTTCAAAAAATCAACCATTTGAGCACAAAAAAAGTGTGATTGATAGTTCACAAAAAGAATTTAAAGAAACTTCACACAAACATGAACTGTTTGAAGGAAGCCCTTATGCTGATAAGAAGGAATACCAACAGGATCTTATAGATGAAACATTAAACATGGCAAAAGATACGATTGCAAAACTTTTATACAAACAAGAAATGGCAGGTGCTTCAATTGAAAAAAATCCTGCTCGTTTTGACCAAATCCAGCGTATTGTGGAAAGAAAAAATGACCTTGAACAAAGATTGCGAGATCTTGAAATGAGCGGACAGATTAATACACCGCAATATAATGCTATAGAAAATCAATACGAAGATGCATTAAGAAGATTCAATAATCTAGAATCAATCGCGAACACACCAGATGGTAATCTCATTGATGCAAATGAAGAAGTGATAAGAATTGAAAAACAAATACTTGAAAAAGAAGAGATTATCGAACCGAAATACCCTGAACTTAACTAATAATAAAACCACTACAATTGTAGTGGTTTTATTATTATCTCTGTAGAACTTTTTTAACTGCCTGTATGATATCTTCTCTGTCCATTCTGTATTCACGGATAAGTTGCGCTGGAGTTCCTGATTGACCAAATCTATCATGTACACCGATAAATTCAATTGGTACAGGAAATACTTGTGCGAGATATTCTGCCACCGCACTCCCCATACCACCAGCAATTTGATGCTCTTCAACTGTAACAATTCTTTTTGTTTCTTTCGCAAGAACAAGAATTGATTCAGTGTCGAGAGGTTTGATTGTTGAAAGATTGAGCACTTTTACTCGCACACCAGTTTTTTCAAGATCACGAGCTGCGAGAAGTGCTTTGTGTACCAATGCACCGGTTGCAATAATTCCCACATGAGCCAGACCATGATCTGGATTATACATGAGTGTTGCCTTCCCTATTTCAAAGGGTGTTTCTTCGGTAGTCATGACAGGTGTCTTCTCACGACCAAGACGGATATATGAAGGAGTAGTTGTTTTTGCGAGAGCAATTGTAGCTTTCTTTGCTTCGATACTATCACAAGGAGAGATGACAACCATGTTTGGTAATACACGCATAAGTGCCATATCTTCTATTGCTTGGTGTGTTCCACCATCAGGACCCACAGAAATACCTGCATGACTTCCGGCAATTTTCACTGGTACATCGTTATAACAAATAGTGGTACGAATCTGTTCCCAATTACGTCCAGGAGAAAACATTGCGTAACTTGAAATAAATGGGATCTTCCCCATTGCTGCCATACCTGAAGCTACGGATGCAAGATTTTGTTCTGCGACACCGATTTCGATAAATCGTTCTGGAAATGCATCCTTAAAAAGATTCATCTTGGTTGATTCCGTTAGATCTGCACAGAGCGCCACAATTCGTTCGTCTGCTTTTCCTGCAATAACAAGACCCTCACCAAATCCTTGGCGAATAGGAACTTGTTCAACATCATCCATGAATACTTTTGTATTAAGTTTTAATTTTGGATTAAGCATGATTTCTTCGATGTTCTTTTTTAATTTTCAAA
>CAZJJM010000029.1:0-3948 GCA_964546355.1 uncultured Candidatus Saccharibacteria bacterium
TATATTTACATAAATACACAAGGAGAAAAGCGGATTGCTCAAAAGAAAACACCACAAAGGTGCTTGATTAGAGTATCAAAATATGGATGGTTTGTCAAACGGAGCATCTAATGTGTTTGATGTTATATACTTTGTTCTAATATCATCACTCATTCTTTTTGCATTCCCATGACTCAAAAATCCAAGATATGACTGGACTGTTTCTCTCTTCCCATCACGATCTTTGATTCGTTTCCATATTCTTCGTTTTGTTACGGTGCGAACGACCCGATGATGAGGGAAATGTACCCAGCCAAGAAAATCGATACCAGAAGCAAGAGTTTTTATGAATACTTTGTCTGGATGCAAAGAAAGTTGTAACCTTTGCACAAGAAACATGTTGATCTCTGGAAGGATCGTTTCAAGCCAATCTTTGTCTTGAGAAAGAAATACAAAATCATCAGCGTAGCGAATATAATGCTTTGCTTTGATCGCATGCTTCACAAACTGGTCAAATTCATTCATGTAGATATTTACGAGAAGTTGTGAAGTGAGATTGCCAAGCGGAAGCCCTTTGCCCTCTTTGGTAGAAGAAAAACTTCCAATGATTTCAGACAAGAGTACTATCAGATTTTTATCTGAAATATATACCTTAAGAATTTCAATGAGTATAGACTGATCAACGGATGCAAAGAACTTTTTAATATCACACTTCAACACCCATACGGTCTTCGTATTATTTTTAGATACCTTGTTTGAGAACTTCTGAAACCGATCAATTGCTTTGTGCGTCCCCTTTCCTTGTCTGCAAGAATAGGAATCAGCAATAAACGTCCGATCAAAAAATGGATACAGCATCCGATACAACACGTGATGCAGAAGTCGATCTCGCACTCTTGCTTTATGGATATGCCGTGGCTTGGGATCAGCTATATTGAACGCATAGTACGGCGAGTGTTTGTAGGTATTATTTGCTAACTCAGTGTGCAGTGTAATAACCTGCATCATGAAATTTCTTTCAAATTCCAAAACGTCTTTTCGCATCTTTTTACCCGATAAAAATTCCTTCCAGGCAAGGAGAAGATTTTCAAGAGAAATGATATGCTCATAAGTATGACAAAATTGGATACGACCCATTCTTATAAGCGTACCCCCCCGAGAAATATTACCAGTGCTCCAACGCCTCAAAACTGTGTATATCTTGTGGTTTGAGTATTATAAAATTCTAGACAAGACCCATAAATACACTTTGGGTCAGAAAATTGATACCTTATTTGTAGAAATAATAGAAGCCATTGCAATTGCCACCTTTTTAGATAAAACAGAGAAACAACCATGGGTACGGTTTGCGATACGTAAATTAGATACGGTTAAAATATTATTGATGGTACTTTGGGAAACAAAATCTCTCGATGATAAAAAATACATCCATATTTCTCAACCAATAGATGAGGTCGGTAAAATGCTCGGTGGATGGAATGGACAACTAACAAAACAAAACTCTCCCAAACAATAGTGTTGGGAGAGAAATGACGAGAGTTGCAGAAACACACGCAGAGTTGTTACCATCGAAGTCATTGTCAAGCCAGTTGTTGTCCTGCTTCCAGTGACCTTCATTGAAGTACAAATAGCGAACGTAGAGGTTGTCATCAGAGTTGCGGTACGTATGGAATATTATCAATGCCACCACCTTTTGAATACTCTCAAGGTTGTATTGTATGTGTGAGATATACTCACCCAACATTCCACACCAAGTATCTTCATTTTTTGAAGTGTCTACATACATGACGCTATTTCAAACCGTAGTCAGAAATATTCTGCACCTATGGATACTGGGGTCGGTAGCAGAAAACCGTGATCGTCTGCATATTCACCTACTGCCATGACTATTTTAGCATAAAAAAACCACTGCATTGATATACAGTGGCTGAAGATGATAATACTCTCTTCAAAGTTTTTCGTGCCGAAGGACAAAGTTCAAAGAACCCAAAAGGGTTAAGTGATCTAGTCACAAGAGCTACTTAGCAGAAACACACGCAGAGTCGATACCATCGAAGCCATCGTCAAGCCAGTAGAAGCCCTGCTTCCAGCGACCCTCACAGAAGTACAAACAGCGAACGCAGAGGTTGACATCAGAGTAGCGGTAGATAGTACCCCAGAAGAAAACGTATCTGGTGTTGCCTTTTTCATCTACCTTCCATTCCTCAGGAATGAGGTTTGGATGATCCAGTAAGTAGTCCAACAAGTTGGCGTTCATTACAGGTTCATCCTTTAACTCTTTACGAAGTTTGTTGCCTTCAATGCTTTTACCATCCTTTTGGTTGACTGAAAGGAATAGTTTCACTTTCTCAGGGTTCCAGGTGAACTGACCTCCTTTGATATGTTCTTCTACTTTCCAGCCGTCATAAGGGATGAGTGGTTGCTTGTCGCAGTCAATGATATGGTTGATCACTTTTAATTCCATGTTGCCAGAAAGCAATTGCTGTACGCCTTCCATGCCGCCAAGTTTGTTTAAAACGGCTTCCATTTGCCCGAAGGTAATTTCATTATATTTCATTTGAAATAGTTATTTTGACACACTGTTAGTGCATCATTGCTTGCTGTCCGCAAGTAGGAACCGTGACTGTCGTAGCCATAGCCAGGAAATGCCTAATGGTAAGCATCTTTTGGCTATGGCTATGCGTGTGTTAGTGTGAAAGAACTTACGCTTATAATATAGCATATTATGTGTTAAAAGTCAATACCCATACAAAAAGCCCTGTTTTCAGGGCTTTTTATGTATTTCTATTCCTTCCGCAAAAAGAGTGGGGTTTCTGGCATTGTATTTGAAACAATCGCCTCTTTCATTTTCTCTGCAGTGTTCGGCAGAAATGGTTTCAACATTTCAGCAATTCCAGCAAGTCCTGCGACGAGTTCAGTGATCAGTACTTGTGCTTGTGGTTTGTCTGTCTTCACCACACTGAATGGTTTTGTTTCTTGAATGTATTTATCAAGAACACGTACTTCTTCAAATATCACTTCCACTGCACGACCGAGTTCGAATTGTTCAATGTGTGTATAGTACGCTTCCGGAATATCTTTTTGCACACTCACGGGTTTGTCTAGATGTGTTTCCGCAAGCTTCATGATGCGATTGGTCAAATTACCGAGACCATTTGCAAGCTTGGCATTGTACGCTTCCTTGAACCGCTCCATGGTGAACGGACTGTCTTCGTACATTGATACTTCCCCAACCACGAAGAAACGAAGTGCGTCTGTGCCATATTCTGCGACGACATCGTAGGGATTCACTGTATTGCCGAGAGACTTGGACATCTTAATTCCTCCATCACCAGTGAAAAATCCATTCACGACGATTTGATGTGAGTTCGGGAGATCAGCTGCCATAAGCATTGCTTGCCACATTGCAGATTGTTGACGGAGATTATCTTTGCCACAATATTGCACTGGAGTACCGTGTTTCCAAAATGCATCGAATTGATCTTGCGCATCTGGCCATCCGAGTGTAGAGATATAATTCACCAATGCATCGAACCACACATACATCACATGATCCGCATCATTCGGCACCGCAACACCCCATGGCATCTTACTCTTGAGTCGTGAGATAGAAAAATCCTGCAACCCTTGTGCAACAAATGAGCGAATTTCATTGAGGCGAAATTCTGGTAATACGAAGTTTGGACGAGCATCATAGAGCGCGAGGAGCTTATCTCCAAATGCAGAAAACTTGAAGAAATAATTTTCTTCATCAATTATTTCAAGATCACGATTCGGATGAATCGGACATCGTCCTTCATCATTTAGTTCTGAATCAGTTTTTTCAAGTTCACATCCGACACAATATTTTGACTGGTAATTCTTTTTGTAAATATATCCATTATCAAAACAGCGCTTCCAGAATGCTTGCGCGGCTTTTTCGTGATGTGCGTCAGTTGTGCGAATAAAGTGCACACCAGGATCAATAGA
>CAZJJM010000029.1:4048-7435 GCA_964546355.1 uncultured Candidatus Saccharibacteria bacterium
GTTGATCCAATAAGTACTGACAATATCACAACGAGCGGAGAAATACCAATCACCTTTTTGACTACAAGTGGTGCAATAAGGTAGTTTTCAAATTGTTGCAAGATGATGTAAAAACCAGCCGTAATAGCTCCAAGCGTCAGACCTCCATCGATATACGCAAATCCGACAGCCGGTATTGTTGCGAGCACAATACCAAAAGGAATAAGTTCAAATATCCCAGCAATAATAGCGAGAATGAATGCATACTGTACACCGATAATAGTAAGTCCGAGGTATGTCAGTACACCGATAAACAATCCAAGCAATAATTGACCTTGTACCCAGAGGCCGATTTTGCGCTCAGTGCGACGCCATAAATCTATAGCGTATTCTTCGTGCTTAAGAGGAACAACGATTCGAAGAAAATTTTCAATTCCACGTTCTTGAATAGAAAGATAAAAAGAGATAACGAAGATAAGAATAAGGTTGATTACCCCACCGAATGCATCTGATACAGCACCAAGAAATCCGGTAGAAATTTTTGAGACGAAAAGTTGTACTTTTGAAATCAGTGTTGCAAGAGGAATATCGGTTGAAAGACTGTTGACGATTGATTTTGCACCAGAAATATTATTTGTATTGAATGTTGAAAAAATATCAGATGCTGGGAAATATTTTGCGAGCAATACAACAAGGCCAGAGAGCTCATCTACGAGCACAGGGATGAACACGTACAGTACGCCAGCGAGAATTCCAATAGTGACAAGATACACAAGAAACACAGAAAGCGTTCTTGGGAATTTGTATTTGTTCAGCTTAGTCACCATTGATTCGACAAATGATGCGAGGACAATAGAAGTAAGCACAATGAGTACAACATTACTCAAAAAGAACAAAGCTGCTACACCAAGCACAATAAGCACTGTTCGAACGATAGTACCACTTGAAATACTGACGGTGATTTTTTTAGGAAATTCTTGCATTAGATATAGTATACATTAAAGAAACTTTGTAGCCAAAAAACAAATTAATTATACTTTTTCAAAAAAGTATCCAAAAACCTTCTCGCGGTATCTCTCCAGAAACACTCACGAAACTCACTATGGTCTAAAACGATAAACTCGATATGAGTACATATCTCAAACAATATCGTTTTTCCTTCGGAACGACCACTGCTCGTTTGTTTGTGTCTGTCTGGAGTGATAATGCGAGGATTGAGTTCTGATCTCACAACTCCACCAACAACACATGAAAGATCTTGCGCAGTTTGACGAAACGAGTGAGAAATGGGATGGGACCCATTTCGCAAGACCTTGAACGTTTGGTAATCCGAAAGTGAAAGGTATACAGCTCCTGTAGGGAGGAGCAAAAGTTCAACAGAACTTTATGTGTGTCTTTCATGTGTTGTGGTAAAAAACTGATTTTTAGAATTCAAGGATTTTTTTTATTAAGAAAAAAGTACAAGAGAAACAGATGTACATCAAAATTGTAAAAGTGACATAAGCACCTTCTTGTCTGCTTTTGGTGCAAGGAGCGCCAGATTCATATGTTTGGTCACAAAAATCTTTTGTGCAACACGTTTGATGTCTTCTACAGTCACCTTTTCTATCTTTCGAGCAATATCATTGACGCCTTGTATTGGTTGATTGAAAATAACTTGTTCACCAAAATGTGAAGCGATGGCCTCAGAACCTTCGAATCCAAGTTTCATATTACCAATAAGAAAATCTTTTACCTTGCGAAGTTCTTTTGCGTCTACTGTTTCTTGTGTCAGATTTTTACATGCAATGACAAAAACCTTGAGTACTTCTTCGATACGATTTTTATCAACACCTGCAGAAATTTTGAACACGCCATGGTCTGTCGATGCTTCGTTTGAAGCATATACGTAATACGCCACGCCCATCTCTTCTCGTAATTTTTGGAATAGCCTGGAACTCATACCACCACCCAAAAGAGAAGAAATGATCGCGAGTGTAATATTGTCCTTGTGTCCGATTTTGTGTGTCCGTACACCAAAAACCATATGCGCTTGATCTGCATCTTTTTCTGTGACTGAAACATGAGGACCTGTTTGCGTATCGATGACTTTTTTCTTTTTTGGTTTCTTGCTTTCTCTAATGCCTTTGAATGCGTGGATGATTTGTTTTTGTGCATCAGACGGAAGATCCCCTGCCACCACAATCACCGTACCTCCTCCGACATAATGTGCTTTGTGATATGCAATCAAATCATCACGAGAAATAGCACGCACGGTATCCTTCGTCCCAATAATCGAACGTCCTGCTGGCTGATCACCATACACGAGTGAAAGAAAATATTCTTGTACACGACGAATTGGCATATCTTCATACATATTCATCTCTTCAATAACCACTCCTTTTTCTTTTTGCATTTCAGTTTCTGGAAATGTTGAATTGAGATACACATCAGAAACAATGTCGACCAGTTTTGAAAAATGCTTCGCTTGTGATTTTGCATAATACCCGGTCACTTCCTGACTGGTGAATGCATTGGACTGAGAACCAAGTGCATCGAGTTCGTGTGTAATAGCAAAAGCACTTGGACGCTTGGTTGTCCCTTTGAAACACATATGCTCAAGAAAATGAGAAATGCCAGAAATCTTTTGTGTTTCATATTCTGAACCAGTCGACACGAGTGTCATGACGGTCACGGTCGGATTGTCACGCATAGGAATCATCACTATTCGCAACCCGCTTGGAAGTATTTTAATTTTTGGTCTCATATTCTGTACTATATACTATTTTTGACTTTTTGAACAAAAAGCATATGATGAGCATAGAAACTAAAACTTAAGAATCATGAAAAAAGAACATAGAAAATGGTACATACTTTTTCGTGTAGTTATCATCATATTTCTTGCACTTATTTGTATCTACCCAATCCAAACAATAAAAGTATTAGTTGGATTAGGACTTCTTGTTATTGCTTTGATGGCGATATTCAGTTGGATAATGGGAAAAAGAATGGAATCTTTTGAAAAATCATTTAAACAAGAGGAGGAGGAAAATGGAAGATTTAGACACCCGTAAAGTACTTATAGGAATTTTGATTTTTTTGTTTATTGTATACGTTATAGCGAGTATCATATACGGAAGCAAAAATTCTCCACCACATGACCATCTCGATGATCAGTAAATCCCGCTCAACAACATGTTGAAGCGGGATTTTTTTATGCGAGTTTTTCTGAAATATATGATTCGAGTTCTGCAATAGGAAGTCGTGTTTGCACCCCTGTGTCACGATCACGAATAGTTACCGTGTCGAGAAGTTCTGGATTCTCATCAAGTGTATCGAAGTCTACTACCACACACCACGGTGTTCCTATTTCGTCTTGTCGGCGATATCGTTTACCAATGTTTCCATTGTCATCGAACATCACTCGTC
>CAZJJM010000030.1:0-6760 GCA_964546355.1 uncultured Candidatus Saccharibacteria bacterium
ATGGTTTTAGGAATCAGTGAGTTTCGTGAGTATTGTATAGGGAGATACGCGAGAAAGTTTTTGAATACTTTTTTAAAAAAGTATTGAGAGGAATGAATTTATATATTTTTTATAAAAATATATTATGCAGTAATACGACGCAACTTTTCTTTAATCATCTTCCCCGCTTGTGTGTATCCGCCACCAAATCCATCAAGGAAATTTACATGTTCACCAACATCTTTCATAACATAACATGTCATAACACTCGCGTGTGTCTCGTGATACCCGTATACTAAATCACCACGCTTTTCAGCAGATTCAAGATATGCTATCAATTTTGTACGTGAATCTTCTGTGCCTGCAATAATTGTTTTCAGTGTACCGTCGATTTTAAGCGTATCACTAGCTGTAATCAAATTACTGGTATAAGTCTCATGATGGAACAAGTACAAAACTCGATGAAGCAATGTTGAAACATTTCGAATAATACCAAGACATACTTGTGTCACAACATATGACCATTTGATCTTACCGTATTTTACATAGGATGCATGTTTCAATGTTTTGAAACCAAGAGTAGCAGTTAAATGTTCACGTCGAATAGGATGACGCTCCTCAAAATTGCCGTAGAATTCGTCAATCTTTTCAAGTACCGTTCTATACACTTCATTATGTTTATTGAAATCTACCGCATGAATAATAAGACACACGACTTCATCTTTTTGAGAAGGCGGGCGAATTGCATTCCATCTACACTCAAGCCCAGAAAGGTCGATAGGCACTTGTGTGTCTTCTTTTTCCATGCGATATGTCTGACCTTCTTTTTTGATCAATGTCTCAGCCATATATAATCCATCGCCGAGAAATACCGCTTGATCATACCCTTCGTTAACATAATATTTTGCTATACGAACAGATCCACCACGAGAGTGAACTTCTTTCATAGATACTACACCGACACGAATGGTGAGACCGAAACGATTAATACCATTGGTTCGTAATGTAGCGAGTGTTGTAGTATATTCGTCGATATATGCATCTGGCATAAGCACCGTCGCACCGTCACCTCCATAAATAAATGGAAATGCTACGTCATGTTTCTTTGCAATATTGATTGCGAGAATAAGTGAACTCACTGCAAGAATATTTACTTCTTGGTATTTATTATTATCAATATTTTTTGTTGAGTTCTCTACGTCCGTCACCACAACACTCCAACCATCTGGAACTTCAGTAAAGTTTTCATGACTTTCAATCACCTCCTTGAATGGGATTCGATGTGGAGGAAGGTCAGTGTAAAAATGTTCGAGTTGTATAATATCTTTTTCCATATTTTCAATTATATCATGTGTAAAAAATTATTGAGTCAAAATCTCATACCCATCTTCGGTCACGAGTACTGTGTGTTCAAAATGAGCGCTTGCCTTCCCGTCAGCAGTACGAAATGTGTAGTCATCATCATCAAGTGTAACTTCAGCAGTACCTAAGTTGACCATCGGTTCTATAGCGATCACCATACCTGCTTTGAGAAGTGTTCCCTTTCCTTTCTGTCCATAGTTCGGAATGAACGGATCTTCGTGAATTGCAATACCGACACCATGACCTGCAAGATCACGAACAACACCATATTTATATGCTTTGATATAGTGTTCAATCGCATGGCCAATATCACCTGTTCGTGCACCAGGTTTTATTTCATCAATACCTTTATACAAAGACGCTACTGCGACTTTAAGCAATTCACGTTTTTTTATATCAACAGTACCTACTGCTACAGTGACTGCTGCGTCAGTAAAAAGTCCTTTGTGTTTAAGCCCAAGGTCAAGAGAAACAACATCACCTTCTTGAAGTACTCGTTTCGCATCAGGAATACCGTGAACCACTTCATCGTTCACCGACACACACAATGTCGCAGGATATGCATACGATGCTCCTGCTGGTTTGTATCCGAGAAAGGCTGGCTCGTCCCCGCCTTCACGAACAAGTGAGAGTGCAAGCGCATCAAGTTCACCGGTTGTTACACCAGGAACGACTTTTGCTGTAAGTATCTCAAGAATAGCAGAATGACGCTTGCCACCCTCACGAAGTATTTCTATTTGTTCTGGTGTTTTTATATAAATCATATTATCGAGTTATCCCAGCAATCATATCAGCATGAACTTGCTCAATAGTTTGTTCACCATTTATTTCAAGTACAGTAAATAATGGATTACTCTTGAAATATTCTACTGCTGGCAATACATCAGTATCAAACCAATCAAGACGTTTCGTAACTTCTTCTGGTTTGAGATCATCGATACGCTTGCGCTCATGGAGACGTGTAGTCGCCCATTCACGTGACACCTTCACATAGATTACTGTTGGTTTCTGTCGATTATAAAATTCCATTGCAGTGGCGAGAACTTGTGCTTCGTGTAATGAACGAGGTGTGCCGTCGAGTACAAGATGTTCTCTTCCTGTGAATGAATCTATGAAAATATGCGCCCAAAGATGCACTGCAAGAAAGTCCGGTTGTCGTTTACCGCTTTTGTAGATATTGTACGAAAGTTCACTGGTATGATTTGGGAGTTTTATAAATTCACGAAACTTATTACCTGTTTCAAGATAAAAAATATCAGGGCCTGCAGGGTCTGCTTTTTTGAGATATTCCATCAAGAGTGCCGCTTGTGTCCCCTTACCTGAACCAGATGGACCAATAAATATATATGTTTGAGGATTCATGGTGTCATTTTACCACACAGAACATACAAAAACCACCGTGATATACGGTGGTTTTTGTATAGATATTTATTATCTTAATATTCTCGCATTGAGATCTGGGCATCAATCTTTTTGATAAGATCAGTAACCACAGATACAACAATCAAGAGTGCGGTACCTCCGATAGCAATACTAGTGATTCCACTGATTGATTGCACAACGAGTGGTAATACAGCAATAAGACCAAGGAAGAGCGAACCGAACAATGTAATACGTACTGTTACCGATGCAAGATATTCAGAAGTCGGAACTCCAGGACGAACACCTGGGATAAATGCACCATTCTTCTGGAGATTGGTTGCGACTTGATCTGGGTCAAACGTCACTGCAGTATAAAAGTATGTGAAGAATACTACGAGCACAAAGTTGAGTATTCCGTACACAAGCTGATTATCCACAAAAATCTTGGTGATATTTTGTCCAATAGTAATAAATGTTGGATTAGTTGAAGCAGTAAGAACACTTCCAATAATTCGAGGGAACATGAGCAATGAGAGTGCGAAAATAATTGGCATTACTCCCGCTTGGTTCATGCGAATAGGAAGATATGTTGGTGTACTTGAACCCACTCCCCGCACTTGTCGTGCATAGGTTACAGGAACAGGACGTTCAGCTTCACTGACAAGGACAACTCCTGCGATAATCAATATACCAACAACAAGGAATCCAATATATACAGGAAGTTGAGATGGATCATACGCAAAGAGTGTTTGACTCACGTTTGTCGGGAAAGCTGCAACAATACCAGCAAAGATAATCATAGACGCACCATTGCCGATACCATATTCAGTAATCAATTCACCAATCCACATCACGAGCATTGCACCTGCTGCAACAATAAGCACATTTACAATGTATTCAAATGTAGTGAATGGACCCATGACTCCCTGACTCACGAAAAGTTTAATGAAACCGAATCCTTGCAAAAATGCGAGAGGAATCGTGAGTGTGCGAGAAATTTTATTGAATTTCTGTCGTCCAATTTCTCCGTTTTCCTGATACATCTCTTTGACCTTCGGGAAAATAATCGTAAGCAATTGCATGATGATAGATGCAGTGATGTACGGACTCACACCAAGCATCACAATAGAGAGTGTAGAGAATCCTCCCCCAGAAAAGACATTGAGGATTCCGAAGAATTGACTACTATTGAGATATTGCTCGAGTGCGATTCGATCAACGCCCGGTACCGGAATAACAGACAATAGACGAAATACTACAAGTGCGAATACCACAAAGAATATACGATTTCTGATTGACCGATCTTTAAGTGCCAAGACAATTTTTTTCCAAACGTTTTTCATATAGAGTTATTGTACTGTACCTCCTGCTTTTTCGATAGCAACACGAGCTGTTGCAGAAAGTAAGCAGCGTTCAATAGTAAATTTCTTCGAAACAGTTCCTGTTGCAAGGATTTTTACCACAGGGAGTTTTCCTCCATGATTTTTAATGATTCCTTTTTCTTTGAGAGTTTTTGGAGAAATGATCATTCCTGCGTCCATGTATTTTTCGAGTTGTGTCAGTGTGACTACTTGAGATGGAACTTTTGTAGGAGTATTACTATTCTTACCGCGACCGCGAAGTTTTGGAATCTTTTTTATAATATCACGAATATGTGGACGCTTTTTGTTACCGGCACGAGCAGATTGACCTTTGGTACCACGACCAGCAGTCTTACCTCGCTTGCCACCACGTCCAACAAGTTTCTTTTTTGCGTTTTTAGTTTTTCTTGAAAGTTGATGAAGTTGCATATATTAATTCTTATGCGTTTTGTTCTTGTACTTGTTCGACCAATTCTGGTTTCTTAGAAGAAATTTTGAATTTCTCAAATGCTTTTATCACCGCACGAGAGTTGTTAAGTTTGTTTTTTGTTCCTGAATGAAACTTGATGGTAACATTCTTGAAACCACCGAGATTCACGATATCGCGAGCGACAGAACCTGCCACAACACCTTTACCACGGTTTGGCATGATTTCTACTTCAGAACTACAGTATTTTGCATCAACACCATATTTGAGAGAAAGTTCTTTTGTGGTATCAACACGGAAAAGATTTTTCTTTGCCACACGAAGTGCTTTGTTGATCGCCAACGCAGTGTCGTTACCCTTTCCAGTACCAAGTCCGATTGAGCCTTTTTTATCACCGATTGCGAGTGCAACAGCAAAACTCATACGACGTCCACCAGAAACCACACGAGTCACGCGACGAATTGAAACGATTTTTTGTTCGAATTCAGGACGAGGACGTTCGAATGTACGATTACCGCCACGAGAACCATCACGAGAACCGCCTGGGCGACCACCTCGAGAAGCACCTCCGCCACGATATGGTGTGCGAGCTGGAGAAGATGGACTTTGTTTTTTTTGTACGTTTGTTTCCATAAATATAGAGCTAATTAAAATGAAAGGCCTGCAGTACGAGCTGCGTCAGCAAGGGCACGTAGTCGACCAGTGTATCGGAATCCATTACGATCAAATACTACAGCAGTAATGCCTTTTGTTTGAGCGTTTTTCGCAATGAGTGTTCCTGTAGATGCTGCGCGTTCTGTCTTTGTTCCTTTCTTTTGGTCAAGGTCAGAAGCAGCTGCAAGTGTAATACCTCGAGTATCATCAATGAGTTGTGCATAGATGAAACGATTTGATTTGAAGACAGACAAGCGAGGCTTTTCTGTAGTACCCGCAACTTTGGTGCGGATCTTTTTCTTCAAACGCATTCTTTTTTCTTTTTTGATAAGTGTTTTCATACGTATTATTGCTATTATGCTGATTTCTTACCTTGCTTCCGTCGAATAACTTCACCGTCATAACGGATACCTTTACCTTTGTACGGTTCTGGTTTTTTGAGTGTTCGAACACTTGCGGTAAATTGACCGACCTGTTCTTTGTCAATACCACTGATAGTAATGACGTTCTTTTCTGCTGTAACAGTAAGTTCGGCAGGAATTGGGACAATAACTGGATGAGAGAATCCAAGTGCAAGCACAAGGTTACCACCTGAAACTTCAGATTTGAATCCGACTCCTTCGATGATGAGCTTTTTTGTAAACCCTTCGGTAACACCAGCGATCAAGTTCTCTACGTGAGAAGCGTGAGTACCCCACAGTGCGCGAGTGAACGGATTCATGATTCGAGGCATGAATGAAATCACACCATTTTCAATAGTGATAGTAACTTCATCGCGGAACATTCGAGTGAGTGTCCCCTTTGGACCAACCACAGTCATCAAACCATTATCAAGTGTAACGGTTGTCTTCTCTGGGATGGTAATTAATTTTTTTCCGATTCGTGACATATATGTGCTATTACCAAATAGTAAACAAAATTTCGCCACCGACCAATTCTTTTCGAGCATCCTTGTCTGAAAGGATTCCCTTAGGCGTAGATAAAAGAGCACTACCAAAACCATTCTTTACTGGTCTGATATCCTTCACACCGACATAGAGACGGCATGATGGTTTTGAAACGCGACTGATACCACTAATGCGTGGAGTCTTGCCATTATATGCAACACCGAGTTCAAGAACGTCAAAGCCGTCCTTTTCGGTTTTCTTTTGCACAGATGCGAGATATCCATACTTCACGAGTGATTGACCAACAGCGTATTTGATTTTTGAATACGGTACAGAAACAGACGGACGCCCTGCGTTGCCTGCGTTCTTCACCATATTGATCATGTTTGCAATAGGATCGTGCATAAAATAATAAAAGGTTATGTTATATCAGTGCTACCAAGATGACTTACGAACACCTGGGATTACTCCCTCATTCGCGAGTTCTCGGAAACAGATACGGCACAAGCCGAAATCACGCATGTAGCCGTTTCCACGACCACACTTAAAACATCGGTTTTTTGCCCGAGTTTGGAATTTTGGTTTCTTTTGCGAACGCGCAATAACTGATTTTTTAGCCATAAATAATATCTATTAATAATGTCCTAGTGAGAATATCACGTTTTAATGCTTGTATATTTACATAAATACACAAGGAGAAAAGCGGATTGCTCAAAAGAAAACACCAC
>CAZJJM010000031.1:0-4399 GCA_964546355.1 uncultured Candidatus Saccharibacteria bacterium
TACAAAACATTTAGTTCAATCATTCATTATTTAGTCTTGGTGATACGTCACAGAGGAAACACCTTTTTACATTCCGAACAGAGAAGTTAAGCTCTGCTGAGCCGATGATACTCCGCAAGGGGAAAAGTAGGTTGTCGCCAAGACCAAGTAATGAATAAAAACCAATGCGCATGCATTGGTTTTTTGCTTTGACTTTTTTATATTTTCATGTATAATAAAAACAGAACTTAAAAATAAAAAAACGTGGGAAAAAAAATTCAAACAGCCTTTCTTATTCCTGGTCAAAACGGTGCCGGGAAAGATTTTGTTGAAGAACTTTTGAAAAGTTTCAGCAACAATGTTTATTGTGTTCACATGAGGGAGGAAATTCCTCTTATTGCTAAAAATGAAAAAGTCATTTTTACTGATCGTGAAGATTTCACAAAGTACACTACCAAGAAGCGTAAAAAATACGGTGCAGGATATTTTGTCAAAAAATCATTAGAAAATCTCCCTGAAACTTCGTGGGTAATTGTTAATTCAATGCGACACCCTGATGAATACAAAGAAGCGTATCAATACGCAGAACGGGTAATTGTTGTTGCCGTACTTGCATGTCCTCTAACTGCTTCAATAGACCAAAGGCTTAAGGCGGATATTGTTAGATTTAATCGCTTAACAAAGCGAGGCACTGTCACTGACAAATTTAAATCTTTTGATGATTTTCTTGAAAAAGATAAAAAAGAATGGCGACCTAAGAATCCTCATGATCCAAGTGCGCATAATGTTGAAGCGTGTGTACAAATGGCAATTGAAGGAAACGGTTTTGTAGTATTGAATGGTATGGACGATGAAGATTCTGTTGATCGAATTAAAGCACAAATTAGACATGGTTTGTCATCATTTGATTTATTACCCATTGGTATTTCTTGAAATTTAAAGCGCCTTTTTTAGGCGTTTTTTTGTATTTCACTCCAATTCACGGTATGATAGTACATAGTATGACTTGGTCTGGAAAGCGCAAAATGATATATGCAGGAAGCATCGTTTTTATCGGTGTTCTTATTGCTATTCGTATTGTGTATCCTATTTTTACCAAAGAACCAACGTGTTTTGATGGTAAGAAAAACGGTGAGGAGATAGGTGTGGATTGTGGCGGTTCATGTCAGAAATTCTGTACTCTTGAGGTTAATAATCTTATACTTCTTTGGTCTCGTTCATTTCGTTCATCGCCGACGACTTATAGTGCAGTTGCGTACATTGAGAATCAAAATCTCAACGCTGAGGCTGTCGGCGTGCCGTATGAGTTCAAGATGTATGATGATAAAAATACACTCATCGCAAGAAAAGAAGGTGTCACTCGCATTAGTCGCAATGGACGATCTGTGGTATTTGAGCCAAATATTGTTGTAGGAAATCGTACACCAAAGACTACAAGATTTCAATTTCTTGCGAGTCCAGAATTTGTCCGTGTTGATGTCAACAAGGCTGATCGACTTAAGATTTCTGCAAAAGAAATGAAATTTGAAAATGAACAGACTAATACGCCGAAGCTTTCTGGATATCTTGAAAATAAATCACTGATCACTGTCCCAGACATTGATGTTATTGCTGTACTGTATGACAAAGACAACAATGCTGTTACTGTCGGAAAAACATACATTGATGTACTCAAGGGAGATACTCGTGTGCCGATCGTCTTTACGTGGAATGAACCACTTTTCAATCCTGTAGTTCGCATAGAAGTCATTCCGCAGTTTAATATTTTTAGTGTTGATTTTTAGAACATATGGGAAATTTTTTTAAGACAATATATCGGACGATAGATTGGTCTCTTCTCGCATGCTTACTTCCGATTGTTGCTGCAAGTTTGATCACGATGCGTTCGTTTGTTGGCGAGACGCCATATTTTGAAAGACAAATTATATCAATCGTTATTTCCCTGGTGGTATTTTTTTGTTTGACCTATCTTGATCTGCGTTTTTTGAAACGTACAGATGTACTTGTTTTTTTATTCTTACTTGCTTGTGGATTACTACTTTTCGTCATTACTGTTGGGTATGCGGCAAAAGGTGCACAAAGTTGGTTTCGTCTCGGAGGATTTTCTTTTCAGCCGTCTGATTTTGTAAAACTCGTTGTGATACTTCTTCTTGCTAAATATTTTTCTCGAAGACATGTAGAAATTGCAAATTTTAAACATATTGTTATTTCTGCACTCTATGCACTCATTCCGTTTGGTTTGGTAATGCTTGAACCTGATTTTGGTTCTGGAATTATTTTGTTTTTCATTTGGTTTGGAATGGCGCTTGTGTCTGGTATTTCAAAGAAACACTTATTGCTGGTGGTTGGTGTTGGTGTTGTGTCGTTTGTACTTTTGTGGGGATTTTTCTTCAAACCCTATCAAAAGGCACGTATTATGACTTTTATCAATCCGCTATCAGATATTCGCGGCGCTGGGTATAATGCATTCCAGTCGACGATTGCTGTCGGCTCAGGTCAATTCCTCGGTAAAGGAGTAGGGTATGGTACACAATCACGTTTGAACTATCTTCCGGAATATCAAACTGATTTCATTTTTGCATCATTTGCTGAAGAGTGGGGATTTGTCGGATCTATGCTTATTTATATTCTTTATGGTGTTGTGTTGTGGCGTATTCTCGCTACTGCACTTGTTGCCGCAACAAATTTTGAAATGCTTTTTGGTGTTGGTGTGGCAATATTTTTCATGAGTCACATAGTGGTCAATATTGGTATGAATATTGGTATTATGCCGGTCACGGGTATCACATTACCATTCATGAGCTATGGAGGATCTCATTTGATTGTTGAATTTGCTTCCATTGGTATTATTCTGAGTACACGTAAACAATCACGAGCAGCACATCGTGATGATATGAAAAATGAATTTCTCGGCATTGCATAATTATGAACTTTAATAACACACTTTTTTTAAAATTAAATACACTAACAGGATATTCGGTTTTTTCTGATACAAGTATTGTTTTTCTTGCACAATTTTTAATTTTTGCGATGGCCGTTATGCTTTTTGTATATATGATGGTTTCTGAAAGGACATCACTTTTTTCTCAGCAGCAAAATTCTTCAAAATATAGATTTTATGAGATTGTTATTTTTATAGGATTTGTTAGCTGTGTTATGTTAGTTGTTACTTGGATAAAATGGTATTTTGCAATACCACGTCCGTTCCTTCAATTTCCTGAAGTTGTAAAATTGTTTTCATATGGAGGATTTGATTCATTCCCATCTGGACATGCAGCTTTGAGTGCAGCACTCGCTACTGTGGGGTACATATACAACAAACGCTTCGGAGTAATATTATACATATGTGCATTACTTGTGGGTATTTCTCGTGTTGTTGCTGGTGTGCATTTTCCATTTGATATCGTTGTTGGGTATATGCTCGGTATTGGTATTACTGGCGGATTATTTTTATTGTATAAAAAATTATTTTTATGACATTTTTCCATACTATTATCCTCGGTATTGTTGAAGGCATTACAGAATTTTTACCGATATCTTCGACGGCACACCTTTCTATTGCAGGTGCGTTACTTCGGATACCTGATACTGATTTTCAAAAAAGTTTTAATATTATTATCCAACTTGGCGCAATCAGTGCAATCGTGTGTCTCTATATACAAAAGATTTTTATTTCAAAAACATTATGGAGAAAAGTAGCAGTAGCTTCACTACCAGCGCTTGGTATTGGATTCATACTCTACGCGCTAATAAAAAATTTCCTCATAGGAAATACTGCTCTTATGGTGACTACGCTTATTCTTGGTGGAATACTTATGATTGTTCTTGAGCGAGTTATTGCTGAGAAAAATCTTAGAACAGGGTATATAGGTAAGCCTCTTGAAATACTTTCATATAAGGATGCGTTGATAATCGGCATGGCACAATCACTTGCAATTATTCCTGGCGTTTCTCGTTCGGCGGCAACGATTTTTGCTGGACTGTTGCAAGGATATTCTCGCGTGGCAATTATTGATTTTTCTTTTTTACTTGCTATTCCAGTGATGATTGCTGCGTCTGGATATGACATATTGAAATCCGGAAGCCTTTTTTCTTCTACCGATTGGGTATCGCTCGGTATTGGGTTCGTGGTTTCTTTCATATCAGCACTTGTTGCTGTGCGATGGTTGTTGCGATTTATTAAGACACACACATTTACTTATTTTGGTGTGTATCGAATCATGTTTGGTATTGTTGTTTGGTACCTTCTTTTTCTATAATAACCTTGTTTTACAACATAAAAAAAGCTCGTCAATAACGTGCAATAGTACCTTTTCTCTTGAATTTTTGATATAATAGATTCATATATGGCAGAACCAAAAGATAAAAAATCATCATACGGCGCTGAGGCGATCTCTGTTTTGGAAGGACTTGAGCCTGT
>CAZJJM010000031.1:4499-6712 GCA_964546355.1 uncultured Candidatus Saccharibacteria bacterium
GGATATAAGGTTTCTGGAGGATTGCACGGTGTGGGTGCTTCTGTAGTGAATGCGCTTTCTATCTATACTCAAGTAGAAGTACATCGCGATGGTGGAAAATTTGTTCAAGAATATAGTCAAGGAAAAAGAAAGGCTGCGGTTAAAAAAGTCGCATCTTCAAAACTTCGTGGGACATCTGTCACATTCCAACCAGATGCAGAAATTTTCAAAGAAGGAACAACATTTTCTTGGGATACTGTGGTAGGTCATTTACGTCAACAAGCATACTTGGTAAAAGGTCTCAAAATCAACATTATTGATGCTCGGGACGTTGATATAACAAAATCTCCAACAAAACAAAAACTCGAAGATGTATTCTGGTTTAGTGAACTTGAACTTGAAGCACCATCACATTCTTTCTATTTTGAAGGAGGATTGGTTTCTTTGGTCAAATTTTACAATGCGACACAAAAGGCTATTCAGAATACTATTTTTTATATAGACAAAGATCAGGAAAATGTCGGTGTGGAAATAGCACTTCAGTATATTGATGATGTTGGTACCAAAATTGTTCCTTTTGCTAATAATATTCATACACCAGAAGGTGGTACCCATGTGACTGGTTTCAAAACAGCACTTACTCGCTTGCTCAATACCTACGGCAAGAAAAATAATCTCATCAAGGAATCAGAAGGTGCATTTACCGGTGAAGACGTACTTGAAGGTTTGACTGCTGTTGTTTCTGTAAAACTACAAGAAATTCAATTCGAAGGACAAACCAAAGCTAAACTTGGTTCTATGGAGGCGCAAGGTGCGGTTGCTACAGCTTTTGGTGATGCATTTGCGCTATTTCTAGAAGAGAATCCTGATGACGCAAAATCAATCATCAATAAGGCAATTCTCGCAGTACGAGCTCGTAAGGCTGCAAAGGCAGCAAAAGACTCAGTACTTCGCAAGGGTGCACTTGAAGGCATGACACTTCCAGGTAAGCTCGCAGACTGTCAGAGTAAGAGTGCTGAAGAATCAGAACTCTTCATTGTGGAGGGAGACTCTGCGGGTGGTACTGCAAAAATGGGACGTGATCGCCGTACACAAGCAATCCTTCCGCTTCGTGGAAAGATTCTCAATACTGAGCGTGCTCGTCTCGATAAGATGCTTGCATCTGAACAGGTTCGAAATCTCGTTGTTGCGATGGGAACCGCAATCGGAGATACGTTTGAACTTGATAAGATTCGGTATCACAAAATCATTCTTGCAACCGACGCTGACGTTGACGGTGCACACATTCGTACGTTGATTCTTACGCTGTTGTATCGATATTTCAAACCGGTAATCGATGCAGGTTTTGTCTATATTGCACAACCACCGCTGTACAAGATTTCTCGCGGTAAAAAGGAAGTGTACTATGCATATACTGAAGATGAGAAGCGCGCTATCGTTGGTGTCGATGATGTACCAATAGATGATGAGGCGGAGACTGATGAGATTGTTGCGGAAGATGAGAATGAAGACAAGGTGGTTGCAAAGACAGGCAAGTTCCATGTTCAACGATACAAAGGTCTCGGAGAAATGAATGCTGATGAATTGAAAGAAACAACCATGGATGCGACTAAGCGTGTGCTCAAGCAAGTCACTATTGAAGATGCTGTGTATGCTGACCAGGTGTTTGATATGCTTATGGGTAGTGATGTTGCCCCACGTAAATCATTTATTCAAGCAAATGCTAAAAACGCAGAAATAGATATTTAATAAAAAATCCTCCGATCGGAGGATTTTTTATTTAGTTTAATTCCTTTTTTAAAAAAGATTGTAGTTCTTGAATGTGTGTTTCTTTTTCAACAACCATTTTTTTCCAGAATGCAAGAATATCTTTTGAACCTTTTGCATCTTTGATATATTCACTCTTGATACGCCAAAGACTTTTGTGTTCTTCTGTCAACTGCATCATGATATTGTATGTATTATTTTTGAGCATGTACTTATTGTACCTTTTTGAATGTTTGTTGCAAACCGCACCATGGACAGAACCATGCCTGATCCTTTTTCTTTGCAATTTTCGGATCACCAATACTCCACCATTTCTTACACGCCCTGCAATTGAAGTGGTGCAACTGTTCGACTGAATACACACCTTTTTCTTTATTTTCGTTCTTTGATTTCATTGAGAATATTCTGTGTGAATGTTTCAATTGAGATTCCTTCTTCTTTTGTTCCGTCACGTTTTTCGATAGTCA
>CAZJJM010000032.1:0-6553 GCA_964546355.1 uncultured Candidatus Saccharibacteria bacterium
ACGTATTAATTGATTAATCTGTTCCGTTTATGAGCATTACAGCTTATAGACAATTCACCTGAAGTGAATCACGAAAACAGTGACGTCATAATACCAAAGAAATCATACTTTTGCAAGGGTTATTTTGACCTAGAGGTTATTTTGGAGTAGTATGAGATTATATGAAATCAACTCAATCATTCGAGGAAAAAAGTATTACCAGTCGTGCAGAAGATTACAATCAGTGGTATTTGGATATTATTGAAGTTGCTGATTTAGCAGAACACGCTCCTGTTAAAGGATGTATGATCATTAAACCTTATGGTTATGCACTTTGGGAAAAAACACAAAGAATTCTCGATGATGCTTTTAAGAAAACAGGAGTTCAAAATGCATACTTTCCTTTGTTTATTCCAGAAAGACTTCTCAAACGTGAAGAAGCCCATGTCGAAGGGTTCGCACCAGAGGTTGCAATGGTAACACATGCGGGAGGTAAGAAACTCGAAGAACCGCTCGTTGTACGACCGACATCAGAAACTATTATGTATGATGTTTTTTCAAAGTGGATTCGTTCACATCGAGATTTACCACTTCTTATCAATCAATGGGCAAACGTAGTGCGATGGGAAATGCGCACAAAACTCTTTTTGCGTACAACGGAGTTTCTTTGGCAAGAGGGACATACAGTACATGCAACATACGAAGAGGCAGATGAACGAGCTCGGATGATGCTTGATATTTACAAAGATTTTGCTGAAAACTATATGGCAATTCCTGTTATTCCTGGTCAAAAAAGTGAATCAGAAAAATTTGCTGGCGCACATGCAACATATACTTGTGAGGCGATGATGCAAGATGGAAAAGCATTACAGTTCGCAACATCACATAATCTTGGGCAAAATTTTGCAAAAGTATTTGATGTTACATTTCTTGATGAGCAAAGTACTAAACAATATGGATGGCAGACAAGTTGGGGACTTTCCACTCGAACTATCGGTGGATTGATCATGACTCACAGTGATGACAAAGGTCTAGTACTTCCTCCAAAAATTGCTTCAATTCAGGTGGTTATTATTCCCATTATTCCAAAAGAATGGGATGCAGAACTTGTAGGAGAAGAAACACGTGCACTTGCAGAAAATCTCATAACAGCTGGCGTATCAGTACATGTAGATAAGAGAGATATTCGTCCAGGTGAAAAGTTTTATGAATGGGAGAAAAAGGGTGTTCCTGTTCGTATAGAAATTGGTCCAAAAGATATTGCTGCAAATACTGTAGTTGTTGCACGTCGTGACACCAGTGAAAAGAAAGTATTTCCATTGACTAATATTGCAGAGGAAATTCTAGCACTTCTGAATACCATTCAAGGAGATATGTTACTGCGCGCAAAAGCATACCGAGAAGAAAAAACTGTTTCTGTAGATACATGGGATGCGTTTGTTGAAAAAATAGAAGCAGGAAATTTTGTGCTAGCGCATTGGTCTGGAGATGCAAAAATCGAAGCAGAAATAAAGGAACTTACAGGGGCGACTGTTCGTTGTGTACCATTTGAACAACCAGAAGAGGAGGGTGTCTGTATAAAATCTGGAAAAGCATCACACAAGCGAGTTGTGTTTGCAAAATCATATTAATCTATGTTCAAAAAACTCTATCAACTATTTTCAAATGACATCGGAATCGATCTCGGCACAGCCAATACATTGGTGTATTTGAAAGGTCACGGCATCGTCATCAATGAACCATCAGTCGTCGCAGTCAATCAAAAGACTGGGCGTATTGTTGCTGTCGGAGTAGAAGCAAAACAAATGCTTGGGCGTACACCTGCACACATCAAAGCCATTCGACCACTTGTTGATGGTGTTATTTCTGATTTTGAAGTAACAGAAGAAATGCTCACGTATCTCATCGGCAAAGCAGAAAAAATATCAAAGAAATTATTTCGACCACGTGTTGTGATCGGTGTGCCGTCTGGTGTGACTAACGTAGAAATTCGTGCAGTATATGATGCGACTCGTAACGCAGGTGCAAGAGAAGTGCATATCATTGAAGAACCGATGGCTGCAGCTATTGGTATCCATCTTCCTGTAAGAGAAGCAGTCGGATCACTTATTGTAGATATTGGTGGTGGTACAACAGACATTGCAATCATTTCTCTTGGGGGAATTGTTCGATCAAAGAATCTTAAAGTTGCAGGAGATAAATTGAATACTGATATCATGACATATCTTCGAGATGAGTTTAAGCTTATGATTGGTGAGAAAACTGCTGAGCAAGTGAAGATTGCTATTGGTTCAGTGATGCCAGAAAAAACCATGGAAGCACTTGTGCGTGGGCGCGATATGGTAACAGGACTTCCTCGTGAAGTGATCATTACCGATGCAGATATTCGTGAGGCAATAGCGCCTTCAGTCCATAATCTTGTTGATGGGATTAAAGAAGTTCTTGAAACAACACCACCAGAAATTCTTTCAGATGTGATACATCGTGGACTTATTCTTGTTGGTGGTGGAGCCTTGCTCCGTGGACTCGATACACTGCTTCATTCAGTACTTCATGTTCCGGTGTACAGTGCCGAAGATCCTCTCTCTGCTGTTGCTCGAGGAACAGGTGTTATTTTGGAGGATGTTGAATCATATGATGAAGTGTTAGTACATATACACGATGAATTACCTTCTCGTTAAAAAACAAAAACTTCGACGCCTACTTATTGTGATAGCTGTCACTCTTTTTTGTGCTGGAATATTTGTATACTATGCACCAATCGCTCGAGGGTTATCTTGGTTCGGCACTACTATTACTCGACCATTGTGGTCAGTTCGCAATACTGTTGCGAATAAAACTTTTTTATTCAAAGAACATTTCCGCTTCAAAAGTTCTCTTATCAAAGAAAATGAATTATTGAAATCTGAACTCGCGGAGAAAGAATCATTTCTTGCCGACTATGCGAGTGTTCTTGCTGAAAATATAAAAATAAAATCTCTTCTCGGGCGTACCAATACCGAATCAACTATTCTCGGTACAATTCTAGTCAAACCAAATCGTTCTGCATACGATACGCTTATTATTGATATTGGTAGTGATGATGGTGTGCGTGTTGATACGAGGGTGTATGTTGATGGAGTTATATATATCGGTGATATTACTTCAGTTACTGATAAGACTGCGCGCGTCACACTTCTTTCAACAGCTGATAAAGTTACGCAAGTTTCTATTGACGGCAATGATACGACACTTGATCTCGTGGGAAGTGGGGGAGGAAGTTTTGAAATGAATGTGCCAAAAGGGTTTGAACTTATCGAAGGAGTACAAGTGTCTTCTCTCGGACTTCGTAAACACCCGATTGCAATTGCTGAAAAAGTAATTTCAGATCCTCGTGAACCGATTCAGAAAATCCTTCTTCGTTCATTGGTGAATATTCAAGAGGTGCGGTTTGTCCAGGTGGAGAAATAGAATATAAGATATTAAAAAATTAGAAAATAAAAAAGCCCTGATTTATTCAAGGCTAGTTGTTGTGTATTTACAAATCAGCAATTGCTTTTTCCGCTTTCTTTTTTAAGTCAGAAAAATTATTCGCATTGTTGTAAATATCTTCCCACATTTGTTGATTTTTTCCGCACCTTTTTTCAATTAAATCCATAAAAAGTGATTCATAGTGCCAGCTTGGGAAAAAGTGTTGTAGATAATTATAGTCTTTTGCTAACTCAATCATTGTTCTACTTTCAGTTTTTTCCATATAAGCAACAAATCCACGTTCTTTTGTATATCCGTAACCTACAATAGGTATTTCACGTGTAATCTTCAACAGGGATTCAACATCAAATGTTTTTAAAAAATCTGCCGTGATTTGTTTCCAGTACATCTGTACTGCTGGCAATAAGCCATTCACTTCTTTTCTTTCATTGAATTTTTGTTCCAATGATTTTTCTGTCGTTGCGCTCATTTTTATTTTTTTAGGTTCATACTGATTTCACTTTATCATATTTTTATTGAAAGTCAAGTACTCTAAAAATCCTTATTTTGTTATAGTCTAAGCATCTTGAAACCACTTACTTTTACCATAGAAAAGAAACTTGATGGCGCCCTCGGTCGCACAGGAACAATAGAAACTCCACATGGCGTGATTCACACACCTGCTTTTGTGACTGTCGGCACCAAAGCTACCGTGAAAGCACTTACTCCAGAAATGCTTGCTGATCTCGGCGCACAGGTTGTTCTCGCCAATACCTACCATCTGTATCTACAGCCGGGTGATGATCTTGTTGCGCAAGCAGGAGGATTGCATTCATTCATGAACTGGCAAGGTCCGACAATGACTGACTCAGGAGGATTCCAAGTATTTTCTCTTGGCGCAGCGTATGGCAAGGAAATTGGCAAGGTGGTAAAAGCTGTCGATCCGAGTATGCAAATTCCAGAACGTTCGACTGCAGATGATGGTGTGCCTCGACTTGCGACTATCGGGAATGACGGTGTATCTTTCCGTTCACATATCGATGGTAGTTTGCATTATATTACTCCAGAGAAATCTATCGAGATACAACACAACCTCGGTGCTGATATGATCTTTGCATTTGATGAGTGTACATCACCAGTAGAAAGTGACGCGTATCAAGAAGAAGCGATTGATCGTACTCATGCTTGGGCAAAGCGCAGTCTCGAACGTCACGAACAACTCGAAAAAGAAAAAAAGGATTCACAAAAACCACAAGCATTATTCGGTGTTATTCAAGGTGGCAGAAATGAACTTCTTCGGAAAAAGTCTGCACAAGTGATCGCAGATATGCAGACACAAGAAGGGAGATCATTTGATGGATTTGGTATCGGTGGATCATTTGCAAAAGAAGATATGGCGACAGCTGTAAAATGGGTGAATGAAGTGCTTCCAGAAGATAAACCTCGGCACTTGCTCGGTATTGGTGAGCCTGAAGATTTGTTTATGGGAGTAGAACAAGGAGTTGATCTCTTCGACTGTGTGGCCCCGACACGTCTCGGCCGCAACGGTACATTACACACCGCGCAAGGGAAAATAAATATTTTGAATACACAATATCAGAAAGATTTTACTCCGATAGAACATGGATGTGGATGTTATACCTGTACACACTATACTCGTGCGTATGTCGCACACCTTTTCCGTGCAAAAGAAATGCTCGCTGGGACACTTGCCTCAATTCATAATCTCTATTTCATTATTCATCTCGTAGATACAATGCGAGAAAAAATAGCTGATGGAACTTTTTTTGAATTCAAGAAAGGATTTTTAGAGAATTACAAGAAATAGACTTTTGAATTATAAACTCGTATACTTCCGAAAGAATATAAAAATAAAAAATATGGAAATAGAAAAAGGATTTTATTATCATTACAAACATGACATACAAGGTGCAGTGAATAATTACGCGTATGAAGTCACTGGTATCGGGCATCATACAGAGATTGAAGGACTAGAACCGAGTGCTATGGTGCTCTATCGTCCACTCTATGAAAGCGCACCGGTATATACTCTCGGGAAACATTGGGATGTCCGTCCATATGCAATGTTCATAGAAGATGTGAAAAAAGATGGAAAAACGATTCCACGATTTACAAAAATTACTGACGAAAAGGTAATTAGTGAACTTGTTAAAATAAAAGAAATTATGTATTCTGAAAAAGCATCATGATGCATTATTTGGTATTGGTAGCATAAAGTAATTACACGAATTCTACCGGAGAACCAGCGTCCGATTTTGAATAATCTCGGAAGTCACTTTAAAACAGTGATACACCCCGCAATGGGGAGCGAAGGCGGAGTAGAATCTCCGCCTTTTTTTATTTGCAAAAATAGCGTATTCTTAGATATACATGGGTATTTTCAAACTCAAAAGCCAATACAAACCAGCTGGCGATCAACCAAAAGCGATCGAGCAACTTGTCGATGGTCTCAAAAAAGGAATGCGTAAACAAACACTCCTTGGTGCCACAGGTACTGGTAAAACGTTTACAGTTGCCAATGTCATTGCTCAGATGGATAAACCAGCGCTCGTGATTGCCCACAACAAAACCCTCGCAGCCCAGCTCGCACAAGAATTCCGTGAATTTTTTCCCGATGCTGCGGTGCATTATTTCGTATCATACTATGACTACTATCAACCAGAGGCGTATATGCCGGTGACTGATACCTATATCGAGAAAGATGCTCAGATCAACAAAGAAATCGATCGTCTTCGCCATGCCTCTACACAAGCACTTCTGACACGCAAAGACGTGATCATTGTTGCGTCAGTATCTTGTATTTATGGTCTTGGATCTCCAAAAGAGTACGAAAAAGAAAACACCAAACTTGCCATTGGTGACAAGATGACACGCACTGAACTCATGCAAAGACTCATCGATGTACACTTTACTCGCACGAACGCTGATCTAGAACCAGGTATGTTCCGATCACTTGGAAGTCGAGTAGAAATCATGCCAGTCTCTGAAACATTTATGTATCAGGTAGAACTCGCTGGTTCAACCATTGAACGTATTATAAAAATTGATCCACTAACCTCTGAAATCTTACAAGAAGAACAATCTATTTTTATTTTCCCTGCAA
>CAZJJM010000033.1:0-5794 GCA_964546355.1 uncultured Candidatus Saccharibacteria bacterium
ACTAGTCCTGTGAAAAAAGCAATCACAATTAGAGCAACTGGAACGTATAGCCATTTTTGCTTAAAAATTGAATGGAAATGCCCTTGTTTCCATATATATCGCACAAGTATGACAAAGGCAATAAAACCTACTATTCCAGATATCATTTCAAAAATAAGGTATTTGAACATAAAAAATATTTGTTAACTAATAATGCTTATTAAGGCTGGATTAATTAAAATAACTCTTGCCAAGCAGTAGAGGCCTGTTTCATTATAGCAAAAAATACTTATCCACCGTTGTGCAAAACACGAAAACTTTTGTATAATGGTTTAATAGTTGCGAAACTATGCAACTACTCTATTATACACCCCGCTTGTAGTGTTGCCAAGCGGTTTTAACAACTTTCATTATGAATACTATACAAAAGAATTGGTTTAAATACGTTGTAGGATTTGTTGCATGTCTTCTGATTCGACTTATTCCATTTCGCCCTCCAAATATTGAGCCAATACTTGCAACACAAATGCCATTCTCTAAAGCGTACGGGAAGATTGCAGGATTTTTATTCGCATTTTTTAGCATGGTTCTTTACGATATTTTAACTGGGAAAGTCGGTATATGGACTTTTATAACAGCTAGTGCTTATGGTCTTTTGGGGTTATGGGCATCAATATATTTTAAAAACAAAAATAATAGCTCATGGAATTACGCAAAATTTGCTGTCATGGGAACATTGGCTTTTGATATTGTTACAGGACTTTCTGTTGGACCTCTATTTTTTCACCAACCATTTATGGAAGCATTGATCGGGCAGATTCCTTTTACGGCACTTCATTTAATTGGGAATATTGGTTTTGCAGTAGTATTTAGCCCTCTCTTGTATAAATATGTTATTGAAAATAAAAAGTTTGAAAGTGAATCACTTATAGCAATCTTTAACCCGAAACAAGCATGAAAAATACCCTAAACAGAAAAAAATATTTCTCACTTGTACATATACAAAAACGTGACGGAACAATAGTTCCCTTTGATCAAAAACGCATTGCTCGAGCAATTTTTCGTGCGATGCAATCAGTAAAAGAGGGTGATGAGATACATGCGGAAAAAGTAATGCTGAAAGTGTTAGATTCACTTCTTGAACTCAAAAAAGAAAACAAAACAAAACAGTTTATTCCTCATGTTGAAACAATACAAGACATTGTAGAAAATGAACTTGTTGCTTCAAGTTTTCTACAAACCGCAAAAGCATATATCCTTTATCGAAAAGAAAGATCGTTGGTACGAGAAAGATCTGGTTTTGTGCCAGAAAAGGTTAAAGAACTTGTTATGGAAGGTAAAAAGTATTTTAGGAATCCTCTAGCTGAATTTGTATACTATCGTACATATGCAAAATGGATAGACGAAGAGGGTCGTCGAGAAACATGGACTGAAACGGTTGGTCGCTATGTTGATTTTATGCGCGATAACATAAATGGAAAACTTACGGAATCTGAATATAAAGAAATTCGAGAAACAATTCTAAGTCAAGAATCAATGCCATCTATGAGACTTCTGCAATTTGCAGGTAAAGCTACAAGACGAACAAATGTCTGTGCATATAACTGCTCTTTTATTGCTCCAAGAAATTTCCAAGACTTTGCTGAAATTATGTATATTTCAATGTGCGGAACTGGTGTTGGTTGGTCAGTAGAAAGTGAAAATATTCAAGCACTCCCACAAGTCAAAAAACAAAAAAACACGAAGGTCTCTACTTTAGTTATTCCTGACAGTAAGGAAGGTTGGGCAGATGCATTTTCACTTGGACTTAAAACATGGTTTGATGGAGATGATATTGTTTTTGATTATTCTCTCATTCGTCCTGCCGGATCACGCCTAAAGACTATGGGTGGCAAAAGTTCTGGACCCGCTCCGCTTCAATCATTACTTTTATTTACTCGCGAACGTGTACTAAGTCGCCAAGGTAGACATTTATCAAACTTAGATGCACATGACATCATTTGTAAAATTGGTGAATGTGTCGTGGCGGGTGGTGTTCGAAGAAGTGCCATGATATCCCTTTCTGATTTAGACGATGAAATGATTCGTGATTCAAAGAAAGGTCAATTTTATATTTCGGAAGGACAAAGAATGCTTGCAAACAATTCTGCTGTATATCTTTCAAAACCCAGCACAACTGAGTTTCTTGATGAATGGGTTGCCTTGATGAAAAGCGGTAGTGGTGAACGAGGTATATTTAATCGTGGAGGACTTTCTGGAACATTGCCAAAAAGAAGACTTGATCAATTCAAAGGTGGTATATATCCTGCTTGGGGAACAAATCCTTGTGGTGAAATTATTTTGCAATCAAAACAATTCTGCAATCTTTCCGAAGTTATCGCAAGAGCAGATGATACTGAAGAGAGTTTGCTCAAAAAAATTCGTATTGCGACAATAATAGGTACTTACCAGTCAACACTTACCTATTTCCCATATTTGTCGAAAGAATGGAAAAAGAATTGCGAAAAAGAAAGACTACTTGGGGTGTCTATAACTGGACAATGGGATTGTGAGCTTGTTCGTAATGGAGATATATTGGAGAAAATGAAACGAATGGCAATCGAAACAAATAAAAAATACGCAAAACGTTTTGGTGTGGAGCAATCAACATGTATCACATGTGTAAAACCTTCAGGAACAGTTTCTCAAACCGTAGATTGCGCTTCAGGTATGCATCCTCGCCATGCACCGTATTATATTCGACGTGTCCGCATTTCAGCGACAGACGCTTTGTTTAAAATGCTTAAAGATCAAGGAGTGCCGTACTATCCAGAAGTCGGGCAAACCTTCGAAAATGCATCGACCTTTGTACTTGAATTTCCAGTCAAAGCCCCTGAGGGAGCTATCTGCAAAGATGATGTGGACGCAATTGCACAATTAGAGCATTGGAAAATAGTTAAGCAACATTTCACTGAACACAATCCTTCTGTAACTGTATCAGTTTCAGACGATGAATGGTTAAAAGTTGCAAATTGGGTTTACCAAAACTGGGATTTAGTCGGTGGATTATCATTTCTACCTCGATCAAAACATGTATATCAACTTGCACCGTACGAATCAATTACAAAGGTAAAATATGAGGAAATGAAAAAACGTCTTGGTGATTTAGATTTTTCTAAAATTGTTACTTATGAAAAAGAAGACGAAACAGAGGTAAAAAAAGAATTAGCTTGTGTTGGAGGACTGTGTGAAATATAAACATATGCTATACACCAGAAAAGGAGACAACGGAACAACAAAACTTTTTGATTGCCCTCAAGGCAAACGAGTCAGTAAATCTGATTTTGTTTTCGAAGTACTTGGAACAGTTGATGAACTGAATTCTTCTATTGGATATGCAAAAGTGCTTTCAAAAAAAAGTAACGATACTCTTTCAATAGAAACACAAAAAATCTCTTACGAAAAAATCATTGAAATACTTCAACAAAATTTGTTTTGCATCCAAGCTGAACTTGGAGGGTCAGATATACACCTAGATAAAAATCACATTCTTTATCTCGAAAAAGTTATTTATGAAACAGAGACTGTCTTGCCTCCTATTACATCTTTTATTGTACCTGGAGGTGGAGAAACTGGGTCTTATTTAGATGTTGCTCGAACAATTGCTCGCAGAGCAGAACGACAATTAGTAACGCTCCGACATACAAAAGAACGAGTAGTTACAAATGAAAGTATAACTTTCATGAATCGTCTTTCAAGTGTTTTGTATGCCATGGCTCGCTTTGCAAATTATCAGGAAGGATATTCTGAAGGAAAGCCAGATTATCAGTAATTGCTTTTTAAGTTTACTTGTTGCATACTTTAGAAACTATGAAGATTAAACAACCACTCCCTCGTAAAGCCTACGAGAAAAATGCCGAAATATATAAGATTCTTGCTAACCCGAAACGGTTAGAGATTTTGAACTTGCTTCGCGAACAGGAAATGCCAGTAGAAGAACTAGTAAAAACACTGGGGATCCCAAAAGCAAATGTGTCCCAACATTTAGCACTACTTCGTCATGCAAAACTTGTCACCGTGCGACGTAATGGACTAAATGGTTATTACAATATCATTGATCCGCGTATTGTTGAACCATGCAGAATTCTTCACGAACTTGCTAAGCGCAAATAATAGAAAATAATTTATTTAAAAGTTGCAAACAAAGACAATGATTGATTTCATTGTTTATATCAAAAGTTTCTTCAGCATGAATTAAGTAAAATTAACCACGAAGTTAAACATTCCCATACTACATAGACCTTGGAGTGGAACTCCAGCTTTTGGTGTACCGATATCGATAACTTCTTCCCCAGTTTGAGCTAATATTTTTTGATAGCCAATTGATCTGATAACTAAAGATGATGAACAGTCGTACGTTCCATTTGTTTTGACAATTAGTTTAGTTGGGATCCCTGCTTTTGCAGTAGACATTTCTGGAGAATATCCACCTTTTGCATCTATGGTTACATACTGAATACCATCTCTAATTTCTACATTTTGTACTGTCTGTACTGAAACTGCATTAGAGTTTTTAGACTTTGATCCACCCCAAAATACAATGGCAAGTCCAACCACAAGAGCTAAGGTAACAATGATTAAAGAAGTTTTGTTCATAATGTAATTATATCAAATTAAATATTAAATAAAGGATTAATAATACCGAGCCCTGCAAGTCCTGCGAGAAGTGCAAATATTCCAAGACCTATGACTACAACTCCTGCTGACTTAAAGAAAAGTGGTGCATGTTTTCCATGAGCAAGTGATGCTCCACCAAATGAGAGAAGTAAAAGTACCGGAAGAGTACCGAGAGCAAAGGCAAGCATTATAAACATTCCAGATATAAATGACCCACTAGAGAGTGCCACAACTTGCATAGACTGAGTGAAGCCACAAGGCAAGAAGAATGTACCAAAACCTATAATTAATGGTGTTAGAGTTTTGTGTTCAATTTTACGAAAAAAATTGAAGATTCCTGAAGGCAGTGCAATTTTATTCTTTTCAAACACTCCGACTAAATTGAGTCCTAAAAGGAGCATTACTGTTGAGGCTACAATTCCTAAAATTGCAGTAAATGTAAAACTAATACCAATTGCATTACCGAGCAATCCAAGTACTCCACCAAGCATTGCAAAACTAACGAGTCTCCCAACATGGAAAAGTACAAATGTTTTCTTGTCACTTACATCATCTTGTGAGATCTTTGCTGAGAGTGAAAGCACAAACCCTCCGACTACAGCAAGACAGCTAGATACAGAAGCGATGAGTCCAATAATGAAGCTCGTAACTGGTGTAGCATTCCCACCAATACCAAGGTTTAGTAGTCCTGACTTTTGTAATATAAAGAAAAGTATTAAAAATCCTAAACCTATAGGTAATGCTTTCCAGATAACATCATCTTTTTGTTTCTCTTTTAAAACTTTTTCTATTGATACCGTATATCCATTTGGTCTTATCTTTTCAGTTAGAATACCTGCTAATTCTTCTTGTGACCTTTCACTACTAGTTTCTACTTGTAAGGTTTGACTCTTTAAGTTTACCTGTGCATTTTTAATGTAATCTTGCTCGCTCAAAATATCCTCGATCAAGATTTTACAGGATGCACAATGGGTACCTGAAACATGGAATGTGTATGTTTTCATAATTATAATTTCTTCGCCTTAATTCTTAATGAGTTCGATACTACAGAGACACTTGAGAATGCCATAGCAAGTCCTGCGAATGCTGGATTTAACAACCATCCAAATACTGGATAGAAAAGTCCTGCGGCGAGAGGAATACCAACCACATTGAATAT
>CAZJJM010000034.1:0-5490 GCA_964546355.1 uncultured Candidatus Saccharibacteria bacterium
ACTCCGATTAGCGGATTGAGAACCCGCTGTCCTAACCGTTAGACGATGAGGCCAAAAGCACACTTTTTTATACCACAAAAATGTACTTGATACTAGTCTATATGATTGTGATGTAGCCAGAAATCATTCTGGCGGACAAGGAGTGTTTCTTTGTCTTTTGGATTTGCCATAATCTGCTCTACAACACGCTCCATACGCATATCCTGAGATCCTTTCACCAGGATGATATCCCCTTCTTTCAAGATTGTTTTTGCATAGGCACCTGCTTGGGTGGAAGTACTGAAGGTCATGATAGACGATCGTCGTTTCATTCCTTTCTTGCGTGCATTCTCTGCAATGAACTGCGCGCGGACACCGACAGCAATCACTACGTCAGCAGATTCGACCACTTCTTCTCCGACTGTACGGTGTGCTTGTTCTGCATGACGACCGAGATCAAGCATGTCACCGAGAATAGCAATTTTACGTCCACGTGTTTCAAGATGCGCAAGTGTCTTCAGTGCTGCACTCATTGCAACAGGAGATGCATTGTATGTATCATCTATAATCATCGTGTCATAGACACCATGAATGAGCTTCATCCGACCAGATGGAGCATCGTTTGACTCAAGTGATGTAAGCGCTTGAATGAGTGAAATATCAAGCACTTCTGCAGTAGCAAGTGCGGCAGCATTCGCAAGGACATGGGTGACACCAAGAGCACCGTACAAAATAGATGGAAGACTTTTTCCTTCAAAGTTAGCACGAAAACGCATACCAATCGGTACACCATCAGCGTAGGCAATCTCTGGATGAGAAACGACTAAGGTACTTTGAGGGTCGAACCCATATGATACAGCAGGTACTTTTATCTTTCGTTTTATATCTTCAAGATATTCATCGTCTTGAGGGAGCACCACAATACCACTTCGTTTCATTTGATCGATAATCGCAATCTTTTCAGCAATCAATGCTTGAACAGTATCAAAAAATTCAATATGTGTTGGTGGTGTACCAAACGGAGTGACCACGACAACATCTGGTTCGAGCATCTGCGCTATCCGAGCAGTATCACCCGGATGTTTTATACCCATTTCAAAAACAAGTACTTGTGGGTATGTATCTTGCTTCTGAGTACACACAAGTACACATCCACGCCACAAAACACGAAGTAACGCGCCAAGACGCTTACCAGGGTGTGGTACGCCGATAATCGTACAGTGCAATGAGAATTCACTCCGAACACTACTCTCAGGTGAATATACCGAAGAAACATCACCGATCACAGAGAGTAATGCTTGCTTGGTCGATGTTTTCCCTACACTACCTGTGATCACCACTTGCTGTGGTTGATATTTTCGCAGAATACGCTCGGCAAGATACCGTGTTATTCGAAGAAGTATTTTTTTGTATAGTGGCGTATTCATAGAAAATTATCGGTCTGGTGGAATATCATAATAGCTAATAAGGAAACGTGCAACATCAGTAAATGGCGGAATTAATGTCTGTGATGCGAATTTTACTCCTTTCGGATCAGATGTGAACAAGACAACTAAGAATCGTGGATCATGGGCAGGAAAGTACCCAAAGAATGAGTGGAAGTGCTTGTCATCATAATACCCACCTCCCTGCTCTTTCGCAACCTGAGCAGTTCCTGTCTTACCTGCGATTGAATAATGAGAGAGCAGTGTATTATGTTCTTTAACATTGGTATCGAATGCTACTGTGAGCATCCGTGTGATTGCTTCTGAGGTCTCTGGCTTCAACACCTGTCTTCCCTTTTCATAGACAATATCTTTCTTAGTCCCGTTAGTGTAGCGAACTTGCTTCACGACATGTGGAGTAATCAGATATCCACCATTGGCAAGTGATGCAAAGGCTTTTGCTTCTGCAATCGGTGTAATGGCGATACCTTGTCCGAATGATGCGGTCGCATACGCAACATTGCTTGGGGTTTTCAAATTAGACAAAAGCCCAGTGATTTCATTCGGGAGATCAATACCTGTTTTCTCTGCAAGATCATAGTTGAACATGTACTCACGGAATTTTTCTTTGCCGAGTTTCTGCATCACAAAGACCATGCCAGTATTGAGTGATTGCGTGAGAACATCCTGCATAGAGGTATTCGGACCACGACCAACCTTGTCGAAGTTGCTAAATGTTCTATCGTCAACATCAATAAATCCCTTGTCAGTGTACGTTGTCTTTGGCGTCACAACACCTGCATCAAGCGCAGCTGCCATAACAAGTGGCTTCACAACAGACCCTGCTTCAAACACACTCTCGACAATTTTATTTTGAAACACATCAACACTCTCCTCTTTTTGGAATTGATTGATGTTAAAATCAGGAGAAAGTGCCATGGCATATATTGCACCAGTCTTTGGATCTAGAATAATACCACCACTAAATGCTGATTGCCATTTTTTATCTACACCACCAAGCGTTGTTTCAAGAAAATTTTGTACAGATGGCTCTATCGAGAGCACAACATCACCTTCCTTGCTCTGATTTTCAAAAAACCGATCAGTGATATTGGTGAACACTTCAGCAAAGAAGTTCACATACGCAGTATCTTTTTTACGAGACAAGGTATCGTTATAGAACCGCTCGAGACCATATCGACCAGCAAGTTCTTTTCCCTTAAAACCTACAAATCCAATCCCGTGAGAAAACAGTGCTCCTCCTGGATAAAAACGCCACTTTTCTTTGTAGATATCTACTCCAGCAATTTTCTGTGCTGCGATACCGTCAGCCTGTTCTTTGGTCAATTTTGTCGCTATCTCTTCATATGGGTCATGAGATTTCTCTGCCTTTGTAGTGAATTCCTCTTGTGAAAGTTCTGGAATAAATTCAACAAGTGTCCGATAGGTCGCTTCTTTATCGAGAATTTCCTTCGGATGGATTGCAACTTTATATCCTGTCTGTAATGTTGCAGCAGATACAAGCTCGTTTGTTTTTGTAGAAAAATATATTGCACCTCGTTCAAAAATTGAACCTGATGGTGTCGCGTATTGACGATCTGCTTTTTCTCGATATGTTGAACTATAGAGAATCTGTACAAAAAAGAGTTTTATAATAAAAAGTACTGCAACAAAAATTGTTACAGCAGAAATAATATGAATACGTGAAAAAGATTCTTTAGAAATCATCAGGCGTACGGAATGACAAACCTTTTTCAGTTGTCACCTTTTGCGCAAAATGCAATTCTCGTGGTTCGACAAAGCCACGCGCCTGTGCATATGCCAAATCAAGTTCTTGAGTACGAGAAAGATACCGGAGTTCAAGTGTTCCGATATCAGAAGTGAGGACTCGAGCCTCTTGGTCAATCGTTTTACGATTGATAATATTGAAAATAATAGTACCCAAAAAGTACATATATACAACAGAACATAGTCCAAAAGAAACCATCAACCCTTTGAGGAAGGTTTTGGTAAATGTGGGATGCTGTACGGTTTTTTTAAGTAAATGTGTCATACGACTTTTTGGATAATGCGCAACTTTGCGCTACGAGCACGAGGATTAGCAATAAATTCTTCTTCTGTTGGACAGACGGGCTTCTTGGTGATAACCATGGCGTGAGTATCACCGAGCTCATCTTCCTCTGCAAATTTTCTAAATGCGGTTTTGACGATTCGGTCTTCTAAACTGTGAAATGAAATGACTGCCAATCTTCCTCCTGGTTTCAAATGCCTGAATGATGCATCGAGACCGCGAGTAATGATTTGCAATTCATCATTCACTGCAATACGAAGAGCTTGAAATGTTCTGGTTGCTGGATGAATCCGTCCGTGTCTATACGACGAAGGAACCGCTTGTTTGATCACCTCAACCAATTCATGTGTAGTCTTAATCGGTTGTACTTCACGTGCACTAATGATTGCTCGAGCGATTCTTCTCGCATATCGTTCTTCCCCATAACCGAATATAATATCGGCAATAGATGATTCACCCCAGGTATTGACGATATCTGCTGCACTGAAATCACTTTCTCCGATTTCTTTTTGCATCGTCATAAGGAGTGGTTCGTCTTTGAGAAACGTAAACCCTCTTCCTGAATCATCAATCTGAAACGAACTCACTCCGAGGTCGAGAAGTATCGCATCAACTACTGAGTGTCCTGCTTGTGCAAGATACTCACCAATCTTGTCGAATGTTCCGTGAAAAAGTACCGGTGAACATCCTACAGACTCAAGTCGTTCTCGAGAACGTACCAGTGCGTCTTCATCTCGATCACATCCAAGCACGGTGAGTGCTCCACCGACTGATTCATACGCAACAGCAGCATGACCTCCAGCACCAAGTGTGCCATCGAAATAGACCATACCAGGTCGCAATACAAGCCCTTCTATTGATTCCTTTAAAAGAACGGGAATATGTGCCATATGTGACTAGAGGACGCCGCTCTGACCGAGTTTCTCAGCCAAGGCATCCGCTTGTGTTTCGACCTGCTTCTTGTATTCAATCCATCGAGTATCGTTCCAGAGTTCAATACGATTTTGGACTCCAATAACCGCAACTTTACCTTTCAGCATTGCACGTTCACAGAGATAGTCTGGTACGAGAATACGCCCAAGCGAATCCACTTCTACCACTTGTGCTTGACCGAACATCAAGCGACTAAAACTACGAATGTCATTGGACAACATTGATGACTCTGCGAGTTTTTCTGAAATACGTTTCCACTCCTTTTGTGTGTAGAGCGCAAGACATGTATCAGAACCTGGAGCAACAACAATCTGCTTCCCTATCTCTTTTCGAAATTTTGAGGGAAGGGACACCCGATTCTTGTCATCTAATGTATGAATATATTCGCCGATCAACATAATGGACAGGTCTACCTGTTTGATATAAACGTTATTTTTCTTTTATACCACTTTATTCCACTTGATTATAATTATAAACCACTTCATACCACTATGCAAAAGATATATACCACTCATTGTGTGGATAACCGACAAAAATCCCCTGTCCGTTATGCAGGGTGTCTTTTTTGACTTTGTCTTATAAATGTTTTACTATACGGAAAGAATTTAAAAAAATTTAAGATATGGAAAACTTAGATAAAATTACTGAAACTAGGGAAAATGCTTTGTTGCCAGAAGGTTATGTTTGGGCTCAAGTAAAATCTGATTACGAACAAAAAAAATATGAAAACGAGTTTATTCAAATTAAACCCGAAGAGATAGAATATTTAAATAGAAAATCAGAAAGAGTTATTTTAGAAGAGGTAAAAGTAGTTACTGTACCACTGATATCTACAGGATATATACTTAGTGGACACTTTCCTGTTTTTACAACAATAGAAACTCAAACCATCCAAGGCATGAATGACGGCCCAGTCACAGCAAAAAATACCTCTTAATGAGGTATTTTTTTATTCCTTTGGTCTCACAATCGGAAAGAAAATAGTATCACGGAGATTATCTTGTTCAGTAAGAAGTGCTACCAAACGATCAATACCCATGCCGAATCCAGTCATTGGAGGCATACCATGCTCCATAGCGGTCA
>CAZJJM010000035.1:0-5466 GCA_964546355.1 uncultured Candidatus Saccharibacteria bacterium
CCTTGATTACGAAGTGCTTTGAACGGTTCTTTTGTAGGAACATACCCAAGGTCATAGAGAAACTTGTGCCAAAAACGTGCATAGAGTAAGTGGCCTGTCGCATGTTCTTGTCCACCGACATACATATCGACATCTTTCCAATATGTAAGTGCTTTTTTATCTGCAAATGCTTTTTTGTTCTTCGGATCCATGTAGCGCAAGAAGTACCATGAAGAACCAGCCCATCCTGGCATCGTATTAGTTTCATATCCTGCAGTAGTCCATGCTTTAACTGTCGCAAGTGGACTTTCACCAGTACCTGACGGTGCGTATGATTTTACGTTTGGAAGCTCAAGTGGGAGATTCTTTTCTTTTACTGCCGTAATACTTCCGTCCTTTGTATGAATAAGCGGAATTGGCTCACCCCAATATCGCTGACGAGCAAAGATTGCGTCACGGATTTTAAATTTAGTAACTAATTTTCCACCAACAAATTTTGTAATTTCTTTGCGAGCTTGTTCTGAGGTTAAATCATTAAAATTTTGAGAATTTACAAGATTACCTTCATGTGAATCAAAAATGTTTCCCTTTGACAAATCTTCCATGTGTTTTTCATAAGCTTCATATCCTCCTGCTCGTCCTTCAACAATCGGTCCTCCAATTGGTTCAACAACCTCTCTTATAGGCAAATTATATTTCTTTGCAAATTCAAAATCACGTTCATCATGTGCAGGCACAGCCATTACCGCACCTGTGCCATATCCAGCAAGTACATAGTCTGCAATCCACACAGGCACTTCTTCACCATTTGCAGGATTGATTGCTTTGATACCTTTTATTTCTACACCAGTCTTTTCTTTTGATGAAACACGATCTTCTTCAGACTTTGCTTTTACTTCAGAAAGGTATGTTTCGACTTCGCTCCAATTTTTAATCTGTAATTTCAATTTTTGAACCAAATCATGTTCAGGAGCAAGGACAACATACGTCACGCCAAAAAGCGTATCTGCGCGAGTAGTAAATACTTTTAATGAATCCCCTGTTGATACTGTAAATTCAATTTCACTTCCTTCGCTCTTCCCGATCCAATTCTTTTGGATTTCTTTTATATGTGAAGACCAATCCAATCCTTCAAGATCTTGGATCAAACGATCGGCATATGCAGTGATGCGCATGAACCATTGTCTCATTGATTTCTTCTCAACAGGATATCCTCCACGTTCTGATACGGGACCAGTAGAACTATCCACTATTTCATCATTTGCAAGAACAGTGCCGAGTTCTGGACACCAATTCACTTCACTGTATCCTTCATAGGCAAGACGATAATTCATGAGCATTTTTTGCTGTTCAATTTCACTCCATGATTTCCATTCTTTTGCAGAAAAAATAACACTGTCTGTATCACACACCGCATCTATTTTTTCATTCCCAGATTTCTCAAAAATTTTCACCAAGTCATCGATAGGTCGTGCCTTATTTTTTGTATTGTCATACCAACTATTATAGATCTGTAAAAATATCCATTGTGTCCATTCATAATATTCTGGACGATGTGTCGCTACTTCTCGAGACCAGTCATATGAAAATCCAATACTCTCAAGTTGCTTCTTGTAAGTCTTGATAAGTTGTTCAGTAAAAATGTTTGGATTCTTACCGGTCTGTATTGCGTATTGTTCTGCAGGTAACCCAAATGAATCAAATCCCATTGGATGAAGCACATTGAACCCTTGCATGCGCTTCATGCGCGCAAATACATCACTGGCAATATACCCACGTGGATGCCCTACGTGCAGTCCTGCACCAGATGGATATGGGAACATATCGAGAACATAGTACTTTTTCTTTTTTGAAGTTGTTTCTGTTTTATAGATATTTTTTGCCAACCACTCTTTTTGAGTCGTTTTTTCAATCTTTTTATGGTCGTATTCTGGAAATTTCGTTCCAGTTTTTTTAGTCACGGGTTTTTTGGAAGCATGAGAAAGTGCACGTTTTTGAGGTTTTTTCTTTGTTGCCATAATGGCTCTAGTATAACAAAAATCACCCAGAATCGAAATATCGATTCTGGGTGATTTTTGTTATCTTACTACTATTTCCCAAACTTCCTAATAGCCACAAATATCAGTGCCCCAAGTGCGACTGCGAGAATAATCACCTTGAGTAGATTATCCGCCATAGACCAATATCTCATCGATGCGATAATAAGAGACAGTACACCTCCCCAAGAAAATGCTGGCGCAAGAACTGCTTGCATTGGGAACAAAATACCAAGTATGAGTGTAATGACACCAAGGACAACAAGAGTAATAAATACATTTTTCTCGTATACTTTTCGCGCTTCATCATACTGTAATCGTTTTGTGTAATCTGGATCACAGTATCCAGTTATTTTTGGATTAGTATTTTCTGGAGTTTTATATGCACTATCCTCTGTCCATTGCCCACCAACACTGACACAAGCTTCTCTGGTAGTGATTTGTTCTACTACTTGCGGTCGAGTAAAGTACGCGTCATACTCTGGTGCTTTATACACGAGCGTGATTGCATAATTGAAAAATAAATTGAGCGTAATGATAATACCGATCACGAGTGACCAACGAGTAATCTTTGAAGATGATTGTGTGTTTTCCATATACCCATTTTATCACAGATAGCGTATACTGTGTACATATGAATCCAGAGGAAAATAAATACTCTATAGATCGTCTCGCTATTCGTGCAACACGATGGATTGGTTCACCGACATCACTTGTCGTTCACACCATACTCTTCATCTCTTCTTTTGTGCTTATTTTTACTGGTATCTCTGCAGATAAAATACTTCTCGTACTCACGACACTTGTCTCACTAGAAGCGATCTATCTTTCAATATTCATCCAAATGTCAGTAAACAGAAGTAACCAACGTCTCCAAAGAGTGCGACAGAATATTGAAGAAATCCAATCTAATGTGGAAGAGATTCAGGAAGACGTGGAAGGTATTGAAAAAGATATCGATGAGATTCAAGAGGATGTGGAAGAGATTCAGGAAGACGTGGAAGGTATTGAAAAAGACGTTGATGAAATTCAAGTTGATGTGGACGAGATCCAAAAAGACGTCGAAGAGATCCAAGAGGATGTGGAGGAAATAGAAAAAGATGTTGATGAAATTCAAGAAGATTCTGAAGCTGACGAAGCATCTGAACGTGCACGTGATCAAGAAATGCTTGTCCGTGTCGAAAGTGCGCTTGAAGTACTCATGAAAGAACTCAGTGAATTGAAGAAGGTACAAAATGCAAGTGTTGCAAAACGTGGAAAAGTCGTAAAGAAATCAAAATAAAAAAATCCTCCACATGATGTATCATATGGAGGATTTTACTTTTCTAGAAGGATTTCAATGCTGACCAAAGGATTAGAACACACACAAACAATAAAAAGTATCCGACAATCAACGAAAAAATAATAAATCCATTTATTCGTCTATCTGTAACTTTGAATTGCGTATAGTATTTCTTTCCAGAAGACATGCACCATTTTGCTTGTTTTTTCAGATTGAAAAAGAATTTTTCAATAAAAGAAACTCCTTCTTTTATACTTGGAACTATTTTCATATTAAGAACATTTTATGAATATATTATATCAAATATAATGTAATATGTCAATATATAGTATCTCCTTATAAATAAGGGTTTTAAAACTTATCTATGAGGAACTAACCTAACGCCATATTTTTCTGCAAACTCATTAAAAAGTCTTTCCAATTTAGTTTCTGCTTCCTTACTAGAATATCCAGAGACTTCTAATTGATAACCTTGTTCTTTGGTAAACTTAACAATTTCCTCGACCAGTTTAGTCGCATAGTGATTACCTTGATATTTTGGATCTACTGAAATTGATTTCATCCAAAATAGTTTTTCTGTGAATGGACTTTTTTGAAGTGCTGCAATTCCAGTTATAATTTCACCTTCTTTAACAATTGGAAAATAATTTTCTGTTTTAAGATCTTCTGGTCTAAAGTAATGAAAAACACCACCTTCTTCTTTTGAAAGGAAACGACTATCTTTAATCTCATGTTCATCTTCATCAACAATAAGGTATCTTAACTCTTGCGGTGTTAAAGTTTTTGTTTCCACAGAAGGTTTTTCAAAACTATTTTTTATAAGATTTTCCATGTTATTATAATGTATTTTTAAATTAGACTTTAAATTCCATTACATCACCATCTTTTACAATATATTCCTTTCCTTCTGTTCTCACCTTCCCTTTTGAGCGAGCTTCTGTATAACTTCCAGATTCCAATAGATCTTTCCAAAAGACTACTTCTGCACGGATAAACTTCTGCTCAAAATCTCCATGAATTGCAGCACCGGCACGTGGTGCAGTACTTCCTGCTTTGATCGTCCATGCACGAGTTTCTTCGATACCTGTGGTGAAGTATGTTTCAAGTCCAAGTAATTTGTATCCTTCAGAAATAAGATCATTAATACCGTCATGTTCTCCACCGAGTTCTTGGCGGAATACTTCCTTTTCTTCACCTTCAAAATCCTTCAGTTCATCTTCAATCTTCGCATCGATAAATACATATCGTGAACCATTTGATTCTATTGTATCAATCAATTGCTTGCAGAGTTCTGGATTTGTTTCATCTATGTTTTTTACACCAGCTTTTTTATTGAGTCCGTAGAGCATTGGCTTCATCGTCAGAAGTCCAAGCTTTTTCACTTCTAATTTTTCTTCATCAGTTAGATCGGCAACTTGAGCAAGTTTCCCTGCTTCAAACACTCCCTCAATCTTTGCAAGTGCTGCATCTTCTATTACAGCTTGCTTGTCGCCACGTTTTACTTCACGCACGATATTGTTACGACGTTTTGACACCGTTTCCATATCAGCAAGAATAAGCTCAAGATTGATCACCCCAATATCCCGGAGTGGGTCGACATTGCCATAGACATGCACAATATCAGTACCTGTACCTCCAATAGGAAAAAGTCGCACCATGTGAAGAATGGCGTCTACTTCACGGATATTTGCGAGAAATTTATTACCGAGTCCTTCACCTTTAGACGCACCTTCGACAAGTCCTGCAATGTCGACGAATTCAATCGCGGCAGGAATAGTCCGTTTCGTTTGAGAAAAATCCGCGAGCTTGTAGAGTCGATCGTCAGGTACAGCAACAATACCTACTGATGGATCAATAGTACAAAATGGATAATTTTCCGCAGGTACACCTTTTTTCGTAAGTGCATTGAACAGTGTTGATTTGCCGACGTTTGGAAGACCGACGATACCGATGCTTAGGGATGAATGAGACATTTTCTTCGATTGTTATTGGTATATAACCACATACTTGTAATTCTTTTGGCGTTGCAATAATCTTATCTACAACATTAACCAATATCGCTCTTTTTAGTTCAAAATTGAGGCTGAATATTTTTTCTATGAATTATATTTTTTATCATATATATATAATTGTATCATGTTTTTTATTTTTCAATATCTAGAAATGGGC
>CAZJJM010000036.1:0-5369 GCA_964546355.1 uncultured Candidatus Saccharibacteria bacterium
AAAAAACAACAAAAGAGTCCTCTAAAAAAACCGACAAAAGCGGTTAAAAAAGTAGTGAAAAAATCACCAAAACCTGTTGCTAAAAAATCTGTTGTAAAAAAAGCTCCTCCAAAAAAAGTCGTAAAAAAGGTTGTTTCAAAAAAGACTCCTCCTAAAAAAGTTGCTCCAGTAGTAAAGTCAAAGAAAACTGCCGTAGTAAAAACTAAAGAGAAAAAACCTTCTGCAAAATCTAAAGCAGAACAATTTCGTGTACATGCACAAGAATTGATCGAAAAGGGAAGAAAGCGCGGGTTTATTACCTATGATGAGATTTTGAAATATTTCCCTGATATTGAAACAAACATCCCATTTCTTGATGAATTGTACGAAGAACTGACTGTTGCTGGTGTTGACGTTCTTGAGGGTGGAAACTTGCTCAATATCGACACTGAAGTCAAAGAAGTAAAGTATGGCAAAGAAGCATCTGCGTATGATTCAATTCAAATTTATTTGAAAGAAATCGGACAGTATCCACTCCTCTCTGCTCTCGAAGAACGTACACTCGCTCAACGTATCGAGGCACATGACCTTGAAGCAAAGAATCTTCTTGCTCGTGCGAACCTCCGTCTCGTGGTATCTATTGCAAAGAAATATGATGGTCGTACATCCAGTCTTTCATTACTTGATCTTATTCAAGAAGGAAACCTCGGACTTTTTAAAGCTGTAGAAAAATTTGATTGGACAAAAGGATATAAATTTTCAACCTATGCGACGTGGTGGATTCGTCAATCAATCACTCGTGCGCTTGCAGACCAATCTCGTACGATTCGTATCCCTGTGCACATGGTAGAGACCATCTCAAAATACAAACAAGTGTTTCGTCGTCTTTCTCAAGATCTCGGACGTGATCCACTTGCAGAAGAAATTGCCACTGAAATGGGTATTGAAGTAGAAAAAGTGCATGTCATTGAAAGTATCAGTCAGGACACTGTTTCCCTTGAGAAGCCTATCGGTGATGATGATGAGAAATCAACACTTGGTGAATTTGTGGCTGATGATAAAATTCTTCGCCCAGACCAAGATGCTGCACATCGTATTCTCTCTGATCAGATCAAGGAAGTACTCGATGAGCTTTCTCCAAAAGAACGCAAAATCCTCGATCTTCGCTATGGGTTGATCGAATGTGTACAAAACACTCATGAAGAAGTGGGTCAAGAATTCGGTGTTACTCGTGAGCGTATTCGTCAGATTGAAGCAAAGGTTCATGACAAACTTCGTCAGAATGATAAGATTCAACGTTTGAAGAATTATTTTGATTAAAGCCTAATTACACTAAAAAATCCCTGAATCAGGGATTTTTTAGTGTAATTATTTCAGTTGTATCTTATTGCGCTTTTGTCTTATCCGCAATCTCTTTTGATGCAAGAAGTGTGTCAATTACTTTTGAAATATCTTCATATGAACCAGCTCCGTATACAGGAACGAATTCAAGAGAACCATTGATTGCAATGTAACTTTGTGGAGTACCTCGCACTTCAGCAGTGACACCTTCTTGGAACATTGCCTCAACTTTATCTTTGAATGTTCCTGCGCTGAGACAGTCATTGAATTGTTTTTCATCTATGCCGATTTTCTTTGCTTCAACAGGGAGTTGTGTAAGACTGTTCGGATCAGCTTGCGGGATTTTTTCAAAGAGGGCATCTGTGTATTTCCAGAATGCGTCATTTCCACCAAGAGAGGCGACGCACTCAGCTGCTTGTGCTTTTGTTCCTGCATCAGGATGGAGGATTTGTCCGCGAGCATTTGGTTTATCAATAGGGTAGTGACGGTACACCCACGCAACTTTTCCGTCGTATTTTTTCATGACTTGATTCATAGTACTGTGGAATTTTTTACAAAATACACAGTCATAATCAGCGTATTCAATAATCACTACAGGAGCTGTGATACTGCCACGAATATGATCATCCTTATCCATTAGTTTGATATCTACTTCAACCATTGATTCGGTATCAGTGGTGAGTGAGTCTGTATTCTTTGGATCTTTTTTACTAATACTGTTTGAATACATAATCGCTCCTGCAATAAGTATTCCAGCTATGATAATAGCGACCGTTGGTGATAATGTTGGTTGTGTTTTTTGTTCCATATAGTAGAAAGTATAGCATATAGAAAAAAGTATTCTATAAAAACTTCCATATTGACTTATTATATCACCCCTGTATGCTGGGTATAGACTTTGAAAATAAATATACACTATGAAAAATAAGCAAAATTTAGAAAGTTTTGATGTTGATAAAATGTCAGAAAGAATAGTAAGATACTATTCAAGCGATGCAATTTTGAAGAAATTGGAACCACTAACTACTCAAAAGAATTTTGATGATTCGAAAAAAGCTTTAGAAATAGTTCAATTAGCTACCATTCCTTTTGAAATAAAAACTATTTGGCAGGACATACCTAATAATTCTGAAGTAAAATGGTATGCATATCAACAATGGGATAAACTTGGTATAAGTTGCTTGGAATCTATCTGTGAACCAAAGGATATTGCTAAACTTCGTGATGATTGTCCTGAAAATTCGCAATCTCGATGGACTGCAAATAATAAGCTTGAAACAATAGTTTTGGTAAGAATTAAAACACTGGATAATCCAGATGATCTTATGTCTTTCTGTGATTTACTGACCGAAGATTCTTTCGTAGTAGATATTATTTTGAGGAAAATAGCGAAACAATTCGGCTGGATAGAACCAGAAAATAATTAAAACCAGCTAAAACTTATTGAATCCCACAGAACATGTTTTGTGGGATTTTTTACGACGATATTGATTTTTCTGTAAAAAATGATATAATGTTGATGTTTTATGGATTTCTCACACTTTTCCCAAATCTCTTTTTATTTCTTTAGTTTTCTTGCGTTGTACGCGCAAGTGTTTTTTCTCGTGACCTTTTTTGAGCGACGGAAGGATATCCTTGTTCGAACAGAGCCGATTACGCTCAAACGGTACCCATCTGTGACCGTGATTGTCCCGTGTTACAACGAAGAAGCAACTATTTATAAAACAGTCCGGTCTCTTCTCGCGCTTGATTACCCAAAGAATAAACTCAATATTATTCTTATTGATGACGGGAGTAAGGATCGCACATGGGAGACAATACAGCGCTTTTCTAAATATCCAAATATTTCTGCGTATAAAAAAGAAAATGGCGGCAAGCATACTGCAATGAATTTTGGTATTGAACGTACCACCACAGAACTCGTCGGAGGACTCGATGCGGATTCATTTGTAGATAGCCAAGCACTCAAGCGTATCGTGACATATTTTACAGACAAAACAGTTATGGCAGTCGCTCCATCTATTGTTGTTTCTGAGCCAAAAAATCTCATCCAGAAGGCACAAAAAGCAGAATATGATATGGCTATTTATACCAAGAAAATGCTCGGTTTTCTTGGTGGTATTCACGTGACCCCTGGACCTTTTTCTATTTTTCGCAAAAAAGTCTTTGATGAGCTTGGTCCGTTCCGTAAAGCGCATAATACTGAAGACCAAGAAATAGCTCTTCGCATGCAAGAACATGGGTATCGTATCGAACATTGTGTTGATGCGTATGTCTACACAGTAAGTCCAAATACTGTTGGTAAATTATATAGACAACGGTTACGTTGGGTCTATGGATTTATCAAAAATGCATTTGATTACCGCCGTCTGTTGTTTAAAAGAAAGTATGGCAACATCGGACTGTTTACATTGCCGTCTGGTATTATTTCTGTATCAGCAGCAGTATTCATGTTCGGATTTCTTGTGTATAACGTATTTTCTTTTATAAAAGAAAAAGTATCTCTTGCTAGGGTTGTGGGTATAGAAAATGTCGTATCAACTACATCAAGACATTTTGATTGGTTTTTTGTAAACACACAGGCACTTATTTTTATTTCTATTTTGATTTATGTGTCAGTAATTACGTCACTTGTGCTGGGTCGTCGAATGATAGAAGGAAAAGTAAAGCTTCGCCTTGATATCTTGTATTTTATCTTTATTTTCAGTATTATAGCTCCATTCTGGCTATTAAAGGCGATTTGGAATGCAATCCGTTCCAAGGAGTCAAGTTGGACATTTGAACGTCGAGTTATTGCTAAAAAATAAACATACTTTTATGGAACCATACAGAACTATTGATTGGAAAAAATACGTCATTGTCTTACTGATTACAGGAGCATTGTTTTCTTCTGCCTTTTTTTTGAGTAATTATTTTAGTGAAAAAAAGCTTTCTCAAGTCAAAACAATTCAAGATAAGATTGCTATTGATATCCTTTCTTCAGAAACACAATTTGCATTACTTGAAGATCAGTCATGTAAAGATGTAAATAACTCTATCCTTTCTCAAGAACTCAATTCGCTTGCAGAAAAGATTGATTACACAGAAAAGAACATTGGTGATACAGAACAAATTATGGCTCTCAAGAAATATTACTCATTGTTGCAAATCAAAGATTATCTTTTGATGCAAAAAGTAAGTGAGCGTTGTGGATTCAAGTCAGAATTTATTTTATATTTTTACGCTACTGAAAACGAATGTACAGATTGTGTAAAACAAAGTTATGTCCTTACTGATGTTCGTGAGAAATACCCACAACTCCGCGTGTATTCATTTGATTACAACCTCGACCTCTCTGCTATCAAAGCCCTCATTTCTATTTATAAGATAGATAAAAATCTTCCTGTGCTTGTGATCAATAAGCGTGTATACAACGGACTACAATCTGTGGAAGAAATTGAAAAAGCAATTCCTGGATTGAAAGCACAGGTAAAAAAAGAGATTAAAAAAGATATTCAATAATATAAAAACCCTCCAATATGAGGGTTTTTATATTTTCTGATATACTTTCTCTATATGAAAACCTTACGAGAATATATCAAGGAAGCGGGTGAAAAAGGTGTTGCTATAGGTCACTTTAATATTTCAAACCTGGAAGGATTGCATGGTATTTATCAAGCTGCGAAATCCCTCGACCTTCCGGTCATTATTGGTGTTTCAGAAGGTGAAGAGAAATTTGCTGGACGTGAAGAAGTGGTGGCACTGGTACGCACTATTCGTGAACGTGACAATTATCCAATATTTTTGAACGCTGATCATCACAGTAGTTTTGAAAGTGTGCAGGCATGTATAGATGCTGGCTTTGATATGGTGATTATCGATGGTGCGAAATTACCGCATGAAGAAAATATTGCACTGACGAAACAATGTGTGGAGTATGCACGAGCATATACCGCTCGCACTGGACGTGATGTTCTTGTAGAAGCTGAGCTTGGATATATTGGATCAGGTTCTGATATCAAAGATCATATTCCAGAAGGTGCAGGAGTGCTTACGACACCAGAAGATGC
>CAZJJM010000037.1:0-5327 GCA_964546355.1 uncultured Candidatus Saccharibacteria bacterium
CCACCATTTGGAAATTTTACCTCAAAAGCAAAAGATGCTATTCGCCGAGCTCACGAGCTTGCTATTGAACGTGGACAAAATCATGTACATCCGATGCACATGCTTGCCGCATTGCTTTTGCAAGATGAAAGTATAGTTATTTCAATGCTTGATAAACAAGAAGTAGATACTGCATTTCTTACTGAAACAGTACTTGAAACAATTGAATCTCCTGAGTCTCGGACTACTATGTCTGCGTCATATCAAATGTATCTGACACCAGATCTTGCACAAGCTTTTGAACATGCACCAAAAATCGCTGAGTATTTGAAAGATGATTTTATTTCTACTGAACACCTTTTTATTTCATTGATTGATTCATGTCCTGAAGTGCGTGAGCTACTTTCTCGCTTCCGTATTTTCAAAGATCAGACACTTCGTACGCTTGAAGAAATGCGCACTGATACCAATCTCGATATGACCTCTTCAAAAAAGTTTCGATTACTTACAAAGTTTACACGAAGCTTGACCGCACTTGCTCGAGAAGACAAACTTGATCCAGTAATTGGTCGTGATGCAGAGATTATGCGTTTAATGCAAATCCTCTCTCGTCGTACTAAGAATAATCCGATACTTATTGGCGAAGCAGGTACAGGAAAGACCGCTGTTGTTGAAGGGCTTGCAAATCGTATTGCAAAAGGTGATATACCAGAATCTTTGAAAGACAAAGAGCTTGTGTCACTTGATCTCGGTTCACTTCTTGCTGGTACAAAATATCGGGGAGAATTCGAAGAACGCCTAAGAGGTATTATGAAAGAGATTGAGCGTGCAGACGGGAAGATTATTCTGTTTATTGATGAAATACATACGATCGTTGGTGCAGGTGCGTCAGAAGGTGCAATGGATGCATCAAACATGCTCAAGCCTGCGCTTGCGCGTGGAGAGATGCATGCTATTGGTGCAACAACACTCAAAGAATATCAAAAACATATAGAAAAAGATCCTGCACTTGCTCGTCGTTTTCAACCTGTATACATCGAAGAACCATCTCCAGAAGATGCGATATCTATTTTGCGTGGACTGAAAGAAAAGTACGAATTATTTCACGGTGTACGTATTACTGACGATGCAATCGTCTCCGCAGTGACACTCAGTTCACGATATATTTCAAATCGATTTCTTCCTGATAAGGCAGTAGATTTGATCGATGAAGCATCATCTGCACTTCGGATTGCGCTTGAAAACAAGCCTCCGTTGCTTGAAGAAGCACATCGCAAAATTATGCGTTTTGAAATAGAAAAAGAAGCTCTCAAAAAAGAACTTGAAAGTGATGATTCTGACCATAAACATATCAAGGCTCGTATCAAAGATATTGATGCAGAGATTGGTAACTTGCGTGAAAAGACTCGAGAAATCGAACTTAAGTGGACGAATGAAAAAGAAACAGTTCTTGGTATTCGTGAAATAAAAAAAGAACTCGAAACACTTCGTATTGAAGCAGAAAATGCTGAACTCAAATCTGATCTTACTCGTGCAGCAGAAATTCGTTATGGACAAATTCCAGATTTGAAAAAAGATCTTGAAACAAAAATTACCCGGTTGAAGAAATTACAAAAATCTCGACGTATTCTCAAGGAAGAAATTACCGAAGAAGATATTGCCTCAGTGGTTTCTCGTTGGACAGGTATTCCTCTTGTTCGCATGCTCGAAGAGGAGCGCACGAAGCTTGCTCGTATGGAAGATGAGCTCAAGAAGCGTGTTGTGGGACAAGATGATGCTATCAAGAAGATCGCTGATGTGGTCCGTCGATCTCGTGCCGGTATCTCTGACCCTAATAAGCCGATCGGGTCGTTTATCTTTCTTGGGCCAACAGGTGTTGGTAAGACGGAACTTACCAAAGCACTCGCTGAATTCATGTTTAACGATGACAAAGCACTCCTCCGTATTGACATGAGTGAATACATGGAGCGTCACAGTGTGTCGAAGCTTCTTGGTTCACCACCAGGATATGTCGGACATGATGAATCTGGACAATTAACTGAAATGGTGCGACATCGTCCGTATTCAGTAATTCTCTTTGATGAAGTTGAAAAAGCACATCCTGAAGTATTCAATACACTCCTCTCTGTGCTTGATGAGGGTCGTCTGACAGACAGTAAGGGACGAGTGGTCAATTTCAAAAATACGGTCATTATCATGACATCAAATCTTGGTTCTGAACATATTCAAAAGATGGAATCGATTGGTTTTTCTACACATACCTCAGAGCGTGAATATGCGATTACTAAAGATAAGGTAATGAAGAGTTTACAATCATTTTTCCGTCTAGAATTTCTTAATCGTGTGGATGAAGTCGTGATTTTCGACATCCTTTCACCAGAAGTTATTCGAGATATTGTGAAGATTCGTGTAATGCAGGTATCGAAGCGTATTTTTGATCAAGGTATTACTCTTGAGTTGTCTGATGAAGCGCTCGCATATCTCGGTAAGGAAGGGTATAACCCGCAAATGGGTGCTCGTCCACTTCATCGATTAATTCAGATAAAGATCCTCAACCCACTTGCCATGCTCATGATTTCAAACAAGGCTGTATCAGGAGATATGATTATGGTTACAGTCAAAAATGGTGATATTCTTGTTGAGCTAGGGAAGAAGAGTTCATTAAAGATGAAACCTAAAAGTACAGTTAAATAAATAATAAAAAACTCACTTACAATAAGTGAGTTTTTTATTATGCACTAGAGAATTTAATTACAAAATGATACTATCGCTGTATGGTTCCAATCCAATTCAAAATCACTTTCATTCCAGGTCTTCAAGAAATCGTATCACAAGAAGTCTCACAACAGAGTGATATACAGGTTATCAAAACTGGAAAAAATGCATTCTATGTAGACATGCAAAGTAACCTAGAAACAATCATTTTACTCAAGAGTATTTTGAATGTGTATATTGTAAAAAGAGGTTCTAACCTCAATCCTTCGTATATTTCAAACCACAAATCAATACTCGGAGAACTTATAGAAAAAAGTTTAAATGGCGGAGATGTATTCAAGACATATAGCCTTAGTTGTGCAGGCGCGCATTCAAAAGAAGTTCAAGAAATAGAAGATTTTATAACCAATACATATCGACTAGAAAAAACCGATGAAGCTGATTTGGAAATATACATTGGAAAGAATGATGATCTTTGGGAAGTAGGTGTCCGTCTGACAAAAAGACCACTTTCTTTACGGTCATACAAGGTATCACATATCAAAGGTGGAATTAATCCTACAATTGCGTATGCGATGAATATGTTTTGCAATCTATCAGAAACACACTCTTACCTCAATGTTTTTTCTGGAAGCGGAACACTGCTTATTGAAGCAGGATTACTCAACACCAATGCTAGATTGGTGGGTTTCGATAACAACAAAGAGCATGTTACTTCTGCTATTAGAAATACAACATCTGCAGGTTTAATAAAGCACATTCAGTACACATACGCAGATATAGGAAATAACCCAGAACTCGGAGCCTTTGACGTTATTACATCAGATCTTCCTTTTGGTATGCAAATTTCTAAAGGTGAAAATTTGGAGATATTGTATCATTGTTTTATTGAGTATACTGAAAATCATTTGAATCCAGCTGGGGTATTGGTTGTATATACCGCCGAACATGAACTATTGAAAAAAATGTTATTGAAATCAAAGTTCAGAATATCAAAAGAAGTACAACTAGAAATTCCGACTTCAGTGAACGCTTATTTACATCCGAAGATATTCGTGTGTGTTTTCAAATAAAAATATCCCATTTTCATGGGATATTTTCTGGTGCGCCGTACTGGAGAACGTTAGAACAGAATTGATGAGATCTCCGGTTATGCCGTATGTGCCGAACTTGTCGATGTGGGGGAGAAAGTGTGATTTTACCATACACCATCTTGCACTATAATATTATTCTTGAACTTTTTTCGGTAAATGTTCCGCGTGTTTGAATTTGAAGAAATTGAAGCCGTTTTCATTGAAATAGTGAGCGTATTTTGCATGCCCCCAAGACAGTTGTGGAATTTCTTTGTCCCCAATAAAAATCGGAAGGTAAGATTCGAATTCTAGTCCGTACTCGCGGTTTTTGGTTTCGGTAAATCTTAAGTAATGTTCAACTGTAGAGTACATCTCTTCTAATTCAGTTTCCAAAAATCTTGCTTCAATATTGGCTTTCTCTAATATAAAATTTAAATCTGTTTTGAAATTAGGATCCTCATTAGACGATGAATCTTCTATATTTAGAAGATTGTCTAACAGAAGAGCTGTGCCTACTTCTCGTATAGCGCTTTGATTATTAAGTTTATAATCACTAACCTGCATTAACTCGCATAAACTTTTTTCATAGTATTCTCTCATAAATCTGTCCAATTTAAACGAATATCCAAAACAAATTTCTTTCTCATTGAGAGATTGAAAAAAATCACTGGGAACAAAGTTTAATCCTCCAAATGCAGTGACCGCGTAGTTGGTGCCATTTTCAATACTATCCTTATACTGCAAAACATCGCCCAAAGGAATTTGTTCCGGGGAAATTCTCTTGTGAGATTGCGCATCATATACAGTGATATTTGCATGCTTCTCTGAATTTTCACCAGATAAAGTGCTTGCATTCGAAAATGGATATAATTTTTTCTCCTTTTCTTTTTTTATAAGTGATAAATCATATATCTTATTTTTAAAGAAACTTTCTTTAAAATACTCTTTGTATCTGTCGGCAGTTTCCTGATCAGCAGCCCAATAGTTTAATTTATGGTTATGACAACGACTGGGGTATTCATTATTTGATAATGAATCTAGTAGTGCATAGAGTGACTTAGTTATAGCAAATGATTTTTCTTGGTCATTATGCATCATCTCTATTTGCTCTTTTATAGCTTCTATGTTTTCTTTATTGATTTTTGTCCGTTCATATCCCACAATACCTGTTTCTTCCTGAATATTTTTAGGGTACTCAAAATCATATGATTCTGTTTCAATCGAATATGTACTTTCTCCAATCTTTACTTCAAGAGTCTTTTTTCTGTTTTCTTTTGATTCTTGATTTGTAGGAATATTGTTCTCAGTATTATTTGTTGAATTCGGCTCAGCAGGATCTATTCTCCTTTCCATTTGGAATTTCATATCAAAAATATACCATTTACTATGACAAAATAGAAGAAAGAGATAATTCAAGTTCTAACCCTCAAACAGGGTACAAAAATACCCCTTACAATGTAGGGATATTTTTCTAGTGCGCCGGGAAGGATTTGAACCTTCGTAGGCCGAAGCCGACAGATTTACAGTCTGTTGTAATTGACCACTCTACCACCGACGCAT
>CAZJJM010000038.1:0-5068 GCA_964546355.1 uncultured Candidatus Saccharibacteria bacterium
TTGTATTAGAACGTTTTTAACTTATTATATTATATATTAGTATAAATAATATGTCAAGTAAAACATTATAAAAATGTTTTACCAATAAATATACAGCTTAAGACTTTTACTACTTTTCTATCACCTAATTGGCTATTCTTATAATTCAGTCGCAGGAGGAATTACCTTAGATTTCCAGAACTTACTATGTAAAGTACTCTTGAGTTCAATAAACTGTTCATTTTTCATCAGACCCAAAATAAAGATACCGAAAATAATACCTACTATTCCTGCAAAAAAACCTTGAAGAAAAATGCCGAAAAATGTTTCTTGGTTAAATACTGGAGCAAACACTCCAAGTGCATGATACGATGTAAATCCCATAAAACATGCTGCCGAAAAAGATTGCATGAATGTTTTTCCGAAAAATGATTCTGTTCTTCCTTTGAGGAAATCTTTTTGGAAACATATCCACAATATAAAGAAGTTAACAATCGAGCCGATTGAATATGCGAGTGGCAACATAAGGAGTTTTGTGTTGGCGACATCATCAACACGCAGTAATGATTCTATAAAATATCTCATTACGGGAGTATGGTCATACACAGAGACAAGGCCGAATGATCCAACAACAATAAGAACTGAAGAAATGATATTCACAGTCAATGGCCTCTTGGTATTTCCTGAAGCATAATACCCTCTCACAAGAAGTGCAATAAGATTTTGTGCAACAAGTGAAATGACGAAGAGCGCAAGTGCTGCAGCAGTCAGACGTGTATCCGCCCAAGAAAATCTTCCTGAACCGAGAATAACACGCACGATTTGTGCGCGAAGTACGATAAAGAGACACATGACCGGTAGTGACCAAAAAATAATCTGTCGCCCAGCAACTTTGATATGATTAAGGAATCCTTCTTTGTCTTCTTTTGAATAAAACTTGGCGAGAATCGGAAATGCTGCAACAGCATAACTAACACCAAAAATATTCACAGGTACAGACTGGAGATTGTATGAGAATGTAAAAATAGAAATCGACCCAGGAGCAAAAAGTGACGCGAGAGAAACAATACCCATAATTGCAATACTATTCATAGCGAGTCCGAGTGTTCGAGGTAAAGACAACTTCACTACGTCACGTAATTCTACCCAATCAATCTTCCTTGTAATGCGGAGGATATACCCGTGTCGTGCAATCACTGGAATTTGTATAATCAATTGCAATAATGCTCCAAGGATGACACCAAGCGCAAGACCAACAACACCAAAATATTTAGAGAAAAGAAGTATTCCAATCAAAATTCCAATATTATAAAAAACTGGTCCAAGTGCATAGACAAAAAATTTCTTATGGAATTGAGTAACGGTCGCAACAAGATTTGATATACCAAATAATATTGGAGAGATTAGCATGATACGACTCACTTGTACCAATGTATGCAATTGATCTCCGGAAAACCCTGGTGCAAGTAATTTTGCAAACCATGGCATAAAAATACATACAACAACACTGATTCCAATCATCACGAGTAGAAACGCAGTAAATACTTCATTTAAGAATCGTTTTGATTCATGTGTTCCGTGTTGTTCATCATGATCATGATGTTTGATGAAAAACGGGACGAGTACCGTAATCGACGCAAGCGACGCAATTGATATGTATAGAAAATCTGGAATACGAAACGCTGCATAATAGACGTCCAATGATGGACTTGGACCAAACATGTGCGCAAGTAATCTATCTCGCACTAATGCCAAAATTTGTGAACAAAACGCAAACAAACCAAGCAACAATGCAGCTTGGTTGATGTTCGGTATTTCTTTATGAAAGTAGGATAGGATTTTTTTGACCATACAGAAGTACTAGTTTTTTGTGGTAGCTTTTTTGACCACAGGAGTAGCATTTGAGACTGTTTCAGATTTTGACTCTTCTGTTGTTGCAGGTACTGGATTATCTGTGTTTATACCTGCATCAATTGATTGACCTTGCTCCAAATTCTTTAATGCTTTTTTGATAGTCTCATTCTCTGGAAAACGAGTTTTGAGAATTTTGATTTGTTCAAGCGCTTGAGTTGATTTCCCTGTTTTATCATACGCACGTGCAAGCATAAATCTACTTGTATCAAAAAGTGGATTCAATATAACAGAACGCTCAAAAGATGTTACTGAACTTACATATTGTGATGCATTGAATTCAGATATACCTTTCCAATAAAATGCTTTTGTATCGTTTGGTGATTTTAATGCACCAGTAGTTGCGTATTCTATTGCCTTGCTCGTATTGCCAAGCGATGTTTCAAGTTGTGATAAAAATACATATCCATCTACAAAATTTTGTTTTTGTGAGACCGCCTCAAGTGCAAGTGTTCTAGCTTTTGATGAATCTTGGTTTGCAACTTCAAGTCCAGCACGGAGTAATGTAATGTCTGGATTTTTTGGTGACAATTTTTGAGCTTGAATAAATGCTGATTTTGATTGATCATATGCACCTGTAACTTTCAGAGGAATAATCGCTTGATACACAGAAGCAAGATTGACCCAGTTATCTGGAAGAGTTTCGTCAAAAGATATTGCTCGCTTACCAGCAAGTTGTGCCGCATCTAATGTTGCTTGAAGTTCTGGTTGAATTGATTCTACTGAAACAGACTTTTGATTCAAGTATGTACCTAGTTTTTGCAAATAAATTCCTGCGAGTGAGCGATACATGGCGTCAGTAGGTGCGAGAACAATCGCCTGTGTGACCTTGCGTTCTTTTGTATCGATAGAATTTGTTTGAAAACTACTACCATACAATGAATTTGCCCAAAATGTTTTAACAGTACGATATCCAAGTGTCATTACACCGATCATACACGCAATAAGAATAAGGATTGAGAAGAAACTCACGCGTGGGTCAGTCAACAATTCAATCGTACCTGTTTTCATATACCCTGACTGCACAAGTGTCGCCAAAAAGATACCCATAAACACGAAGCCAAACACCAACATAATCATGTTTGGGGTATATATGAAAAATGCACCAAGACAATAAAGGGACACAGTAAACGATGAAAAAGCGAAGAAGAAGTCATTTTTCTTCAGATCTGCATATTCTTTGAAAATTGTTTTGAATCCTTTTATCACAAACCACAATACGAACACGAGCCACAACAATCCTCCAAGAATACCTTGTGTAATAAATATTGTCGGAACATATCCAAACCCAGCATTAAATGTTACGTTCCAAAAATCAGTTGAGATAATTGATGTAGGTTTGTAGGTATTCCACACAGAAAAGAAATGATTCGGACCAATACCGAGCACTGGGTTATGTTTTACTGATTGCGTGAAAACCTGGGTTGTGGTCAGAACAGACGGACGGACTTCGAAAGATTGGATGTTGAACACTCTACCAAGAACAGGACCGACACTGGCATTTGCAAGAATAAATATCAATGAAACAATGACAAGAGTGAACCCCACAAGTGGAATTGGTCGTTCTTTTTTTTGTTCATCACTTTTATTTCTGTCGAAAAATGAAATTTTAAAAATGAAGATGAATAGCGATAGAACTCCGACAAGTATCCATGCGGGCATAAAATTAACCGCAGCTAGAGCAGCCGCAGAGAGCCCGAGAAAAACATACAGACCTATCTTTATTTGTTTTGTTACTACAAAAAACTCAAGACAAGAAAGGACAAGTACAACTATCATGCCGAGAAATAACGCGAAATCATTCCATGAGCCAAGCACTGTTACCGCATCACCCCAGAGTGTTGCTGAACCTATTGATTTCATAAATATCATGCGTACTACTTGGACAACCATAGCGAGAAGACTTCCACCGATCAACACAAAATACAATTGCATTGTTCGTTCTTTTACATTGAAATATGCAAAAGAAAAAAAGAATGCAAGAACGAGAGAAAGGATACTAAGCGCAGTATCAGTCTCGAAACCACGACCAAATAGTGATGTGGTTACTGTCGGAGAGAAAAGAGCTGAAACAACAGCAATCACAGGCAATGTCCACGCAAGAAGTGCAATTGGATGTTTCAAAAAAGTAACCTTACCATCAGCAAGACGTGCAAACAACCAAAAAAGAGCACAGAGGAAAACACCTAGAGAGAAAACTGTCATTTTAACAACTCCATTTGACACAAACGGTGCTATAACGAGTGGTAATACTCCAAGTGCTCCAAAAAGAGAACTTACTGATAATTTTTGTAATATGGTCATCTTTTTTGTTTCTTGCATAAATATGTAATCTCCAAAAATATCGAGTACGGAAAAAGTACAGCAATATCGCTAATAAATATACCTCTATTGTACTACAAAGACCTTTAACAAACGATGTTGATAAGTTTACCTGGCACATATATAACTCGCTTGATTTCCTTGCCTTCTATCCATGGGAGAATTTTTTCATCACGAAGTGCATGGGCTTCGATTAATTCTTTTTGCATACCTGTATCGAAACGAAGTTCGGCACGCACTTTTCCATTCACCTGCACAACGATAGTCATTTGTTGATCGATAAGTTTTTTCGGATTATGTGTTGGCCATGACGCAGTATGAATACTTCCCTTTTGACCGAACTGTTTCCAGAGTACATCTGTCATATGTGGTGCAAATGGCGCGAGTATTTGTATAAACATAAGATATTCACGAACTGCAAGTACCTCACCTTCCTTTTGTAACGTATTCTCGATATCATTCACGCAAATCATCATTGCAGAAATTGCTGTATTGAACCCAAACGAATGAATATCCTCAGTAACTTTCTTGATTGCTTTATGAATACTTCTTTCTATATTCTCTGAAGATTTTGCAGTTGCTTGTGTTGCAACTTTTTCACCGAGCCTCCATACGCGTTCAACAAATCGCCGTGAACCAATGATACTCTCTGTACTCCATGGCTGACTTGCTTCAAATGGCCCCATGAACATTTCGTAGACACGAAGCGTATCAGCACCATATGTTGCGACAATATCATCTGGATTGATCACATTACCCCAACGTTTACTCATCTTGCGTCCATCTGTCGCCATGATGAGTCCTTGATTACGAAGTGCTTTGAACGGTTCTTTTGTAGGAACATACCCAAGGTCAT
>CAZJJM010000039.1:0-4858 GCA_964546355.1 uncultured Candidatus Saccharibacteria bacterium
AACCGCCGTATAAGAGTTTTGCAGACTCTTGCCTTACCACTTGGCGACTAGACCATTGTTGTTAGTATATGTGTATGAACACATATACACTCTATCACAGAGATGATTTCTTGTCTTCTCGTGAAATCGCGTCTATCTGTTGTCTGTTTTTTTCTCCGTAATCAAGTGTGACATCAAGGTGGGGAATTACTCGTGTTTCAAGTTTACCTTTGAGGTATTGTCGTACGCCACCAAGTTGTCTTTCGACAAAGTGTAAGGCTGCCTGCTCTTTTGATTCTGGAAGTACTGAAATATAGACAGTCGCTTTTTTGAGGTCAGGTGATACAGTAATACGCGTCACACTGATGAGTGACAATGGAGAAGACTCTCGTTCAAGGAAGAATGCAATGTGATGACGAAGTTGTTCAGTTACTTTTTCTTGGCGAATAGACATAATGTAGATTATAAAACTTTTACGAGGATTGCTTCTAATACATCACCTGGGGCAATGTCTATTTTTGTTTCGATCATAAGACCACACTCGGTATCAGTATCAACTTCTCGAGCCTTTGATTTACTTTGTTGGAGTTCAACAATTGAACCTTTTCCGATCTCTGCTTCACGTCTCATGATACGTACATTTGCATCGGCATAGAATTTCCCTTCGATTACTTTACCGCCGAGCACTTGTCGGTCTTTTGTTCGAGAAAATGTTTTGATCACTTTCAATTTTCCAACAATCTCTGTTGTTTCTACTCGTGGGCGACGTGCTTCAATGAGTTCTTTGAGCCAGTCAGTAAGTTTGTAAATAATTTCAAATGTTCCAATGGTTACTTTTTGTTTTTCATTGAAATCACGAACAGATGCATCCATACCTACATTGAAGCCGACAATGACTGCGTCTTCACTTCCTCCTGCGAGTTTGATATCCGCTTCACCGATAGCACCGACACCTTTTTGAAGAATACGAAATGAGATAGACTCTGTTGCCATTTTACGTACTTCTTTTTCAATCGCTTCTGCTGTTCCGTACACGTCTGTCTTGATAATAAGAGGGATAGTTTTTTGAGTTGTTTGTGTTGTATCGCCAGCTGTTTGACTGGTAGAATTTTCACATGTTGCTTGTGCTTTTTCTGCTTCTTTTTTTGTTTTGTATGCTTGGAAAACACTTCCTACTGGTGGTAGTTTATCGAATCCAATGAGTCGTACAGGTTGAGAAGGAAATGCTTCTGATATTGTCTTGCCGAGAAAGTTTTCCATGATTCTTGTTGTGGTGAGTGCACCTTCTGCTACGACAAACATGCCTTTTTCAAGAATACCATCTTTGATGATGAGTGACGCAGATACACCACGTTTTTTGTCCACGTTTGATTCAATGACGATACCAACAGCCGGAATAGAGATATCTGCTGTGTATTCATTCATGTCTGTCACAAGAAGCACAAGAGAGAGGAGTTGATCCACGCCTTGTCCTGTTTTTGCTGAAATTTCTGCAAACGGAATATCTCCACCAAATCCTTCGATGTAGATGCCGTGTTCAACAAGGTCATTTTTTGTTTTTTCTGGATTTGCGCCTGGTTTGTCTATTTTGTTGATTGCAACAATGTAGGGAACCTTACTTTTGATGATTGTTTCGTAGGCTTCAAGTGTTTGTGTTTTTACACCGTCTTCTGCTGAGACGACGAGGATTGCTATCTCGGCAGTTTGTGCACCTCGAACACGCATACCAGAAAATGCTTCATGTCCTGGTGTATCAAGGAAGGTGATACGACGATCTGTACCATGTTCGTCTTTGTGAATAACTTCGTACGCAGAAATATGTTGGGTGATACCACCTGCTTCTTTGTCGACGATATTACTCTTGCGAATATAATCAAGGAGTGTTGATTTGCCGTGGTCGATGTGACCCATGACGACCACTACTGGTGCGCGAGATATGCTGTTTTTTGGATGTGTAGACATTCGTGTTTATTTTTGGATAACTGAATATTCTTCAGTTGTTAATTCATGTGATGAATTGTGTTGTTGGATAGGTTTTGCAAACACACTCATGCGTTCTCGTGCGTATAAGCTTGAAACAACGACACCGTCACCTTCTTCGTTGAGAAGTCCGATTGCAAAACTTTGATTACTACCTGCGTCTTCAAAAGGGTTGAATCGTACCATTTTGGTATGGGTGATACTTTTGCGAAGTCGTGCGTCAAGATTGTTTGTTGCTTCGATGAGAATATCACGGTCTTTTTCAAGTAATTGTATACGTGTTGCAATATGTACTAAGGCTTCTTCATATGTTTTTGCATCAGTGCCAATCATAAACCGCTTTATTTTACGGCGTAAGTATATGTGACTTCCAAGGAGTCCAATACAGATAACTGTCAAAAGACCAAGGGTGATGTTGACGTAACTAAACATAGGGAAAGTATATACTAAATAAGACTTTTTTACCAGCGTTCGTATTTGCCGACAGTTTTCTTTTTCTGTAAACCAGTATATAGTACACATATATGCAATCTCGAAAGAAGATCACAAAAAAAAGCAAGATTATTACACGACGATATTTTGATTATGCGGCGGCAACTCCTGTCGACCCGTTGGTGCAGAAAAAAATGCAGACATATGATGCGTGGCTTTTCCATAATGCAGGCACTATCTATAAAGAAGGAGTTCTTGCAGAGCAGGCACTTGAAGATGCTCGTGCCCGTATGGCAACCATGTTGCATGCAATGCCTGAAGAGATTATTTTTACGAACGGTGGTACAGAAAGTGATAATTTGGCATTGTATGGAATTCTCCGTGCATATCAAGGTAAGAAAAAACCACACATGATACTTTCTGCGATAGAACACAGTGCGGTATATGAATGGGCAGTACGCATGGTTGAACGAAAAGAAATTGAAGTAACATATCTTCCTGTTGACACTGAAGGTCAGGTTGACTTGAAGATACTCAAAGAATCAATTCGACCAGAAACAGTATTGATTTCAATTCAGTATGTGAATAGTGAGACAGGTACCATACAGCCTATAAAAGATATTGCACGTATTGTGCGAAAATACCGTAAAGAACATGAGTCGGTTTATCCATATTTTCATACCGATGCAGCGCAAGCACCGCTCTATATACCAATACATCTCGACACTCTAGGAGTAGATATGTTGTCGCTTAATGGCTCAAAGATATATGGACCACACCTTGGTGCGTTAATTGTTCGTCGTGGAGTGTTATTTGAACCATTGTTTTATGGTGGAACACAAGAACATGGAAGACGAGCGGGGACTGTACATGTGAGTGCAGTGCTAGGGTTTGTTGAAGCGTTATCACTTGCTGACAGTCGCCGAGAAAAAGATGCATTTCGACTTGGAAAACAACGGGCAAGTCTTGTAGAGAAATTGGCACAATTTCAACATGTGCATATTCTCGGAAATTCTGATACGACAACTCCTGCACATTTATTTATAAGTGTTGATCAATATCCGAGCGATGTACTCGTACTTGAGCTTGATGCGCGAGGAATAGCTGTTTCTTCACAAAGTGCATGTACTGTCGGTGGAGGAGAAATTTCACGGGTACACACAGCTGTCATGCAAGGTGCAGACCATACTGCAGGTACAATTCGAATAACACTTGGAAGAATGACCACATCTAGTGATATACAAGCGCTTATACAGGCACTAAAAGATATTTTTAAAAAATATACAGAGTGGTACGGAAATACCAAATAATATATTTTTGTAATTTGATACTTTTCTCGTATACTGTTTGTATATGGACATCAAAGATCTTAATAAAACACAAATCGTACTACTTTGTTTTCTTGTTGCATTCGTTAGTTCTATTGCTACTGGTATTACTGTTGTCAGATTGATGACTGAGCAAATTGCACTTTCAAGTCCACAGCCAGTGAATCGTATTATTAGACAGACGATTGAAAAAGTAGTTTCTCCAAAAGAAGATACGACGATCCCTGTTGTTGTGTCCGAAGAAGCGCTCCTTGTTTCTGCTATAGAAACAGTCTCTCCTTATGTTGTGTCGATTAAGCGAACAACTCTTGAAGGTGAATCAAAAACAATTCTTGGTACTGTTATTGAAAACAATACGGTCATTATCGATGCAACACACACAGTAGAAAATGCATCATATGGGATGGAAATAGGTGAGACTCCTGTACCAGTGACACTGAGTCACGTTTCAGATGGTATTGCGTATCTTACATTTACCCCTAGTGCCTCTACTGAAACTGCATTTTCAAAAAAACCTGTTTCTCTTGCAAAAACAATGCCAAAAAGTGGCCAAACAGTTTTTGGTTTTGACGGATTGCCACTTACGGTGATGCGAGGGATTGTCTCACGTATCACTCCTGCAACAGAAAATAATACTGCAACAATGATTACAACACTTGTTGGACGATCACTTTTTTCAGGAACACCAATTGTAGATACTGCTGGAGTCATTGTTGGTATCGGTCTTGTTTCTGAAGGGGAAATAAAGGTCATTTCAAGTGCTGATGTGCTTGCTGGGATGAAAAAATAGCAAGAGTCAGACTTTGACAAATAAGATTTTATTAGTATAATATATATCTATGCCACCATTTGGAAATTTTACTTCAAAAGCAAAAGATGCGATTAGACGAGCTCATGAGCTTGCAATTGAACGTGGTCAAAATCATGTACATCCAATGCATATGCTTGCTGCACTTCTTTTACAAGATGAAAGTATGGTTATTTCAATACTTGATAAACAAGAAGTCGACACTGCTTTTTTGACAGAGACTATTCTAGAAACAATTGAATCTCCAGAATCTCGTACAACTATGTCCGCATCATATCAAATGTATTTGACACCAGACCTTGCGCAAACATTTGAACACGCACCCAAAATC
>CAZJJM010000040.1:0-4527 GCA_964546355.1 uncultured Candidatus Saccharibacteria bacterium
TGATATTCCTGTAATAAATATTTTATTCACATGAAAATTATATCACGATACCACCTATTTGCTCCGCCTGTGGGAGGATGTTCGAAAGGAGATTCTTAATAAATAAAAAGCAATCAACAGTGATTGCTTTTTATTTTACCAATTTAATTATAAATCTAGTGCGCAGTGCTAAAATCTTTACTGAGAACATTTTCCACAAAATATTTCTTGTCTTGAAGATTCCTTTCAGTTTCACTTAAGAGTTTTTCAATTTCCTCTTTTTTAGTGTCTTTAAAGACGTGAGATAATTCTTCATAGAGACGTCCGGGGTCAGAATAAAATTTAATCATCTGTTTTCTTATTAAACTTTCTTCAGGTAAATATTGCTCTGCTGCTTTAATGTAAATGTCCTGGACTCTTTCCACCACATCTATCATCATAGAATCACGCGACATTTCCATATGTTTTCGCGTATCTTCTTCCAAAGATTCGTTTTGAATTGGATCGATTCCAAGTTCTGCTCGAAGCACATCTATTTCTTCCTTTTCCTTCCTTTTTCTTTCAATACGATCTTCGGTGGTCTCAAATTTATTAACAAGCGTATCATTTTTAGATGAAGATAGATTCATATCGAGTGTTTCAGGTTTTTTCTCTATGTAGTTTTTCTCTAAACTTTCCATAAGTCGATTATAACATTTTTATTTAAAAATTATAAAACCTATTTGGATAACAAAAAATCACCTTAGTTCTAAGGTGATTCCAATATGTTGACTTTAATACATATTATCTTGTTTTTCGATATATTACTTTTCAACCTTCTTTGCATACAGACGATTGGTGATTTCGAGAATTGTCGGTATATCACGAGTGATCAAGATGTATCCATCATTGAGAAACATGGTGACGAGTACTGGTTGTTCATCTTTGTCGAGAAGTACACGAGCATTTTTGTTTGAGATAATGGTATCTTCGAGAGGTTTTTCGAGAAGTGTCCTCGTTTGATCATCTGGTGTAACTCCGAAAATTTGATACACATCTTGATATAATGTGGATTCCCATGTTGCGAGTCCTGGTAATGCGTATTCATCTTCTACTGATTTGAATATCAAAAAAGCATTATTCTTGCCGACTTTGTCAGTATGTACACCATAAAAGTATTCTGTATCAAGAGCATCAGCAAGTTGTGCTGGGAAGAGCGCTTCTATTTTTTTGAATAGTTCTTTTGGTGAAGCAACTTTCTTCATACCAAGAGTTTTGATTGTAGGAATCAGGTACGTCACCGTGTCATTTCCTGTAGTCAGTGAATTGACGGTATTTTCGAGTTCCCTAATAATTTGTTCAGGGATTTTACCATCGAGGGTAATTTCTTTTTGTGTATCAAAGGTTACCAGTGCGAGTCGTTGTGCACCGACACCGACTGTTGGGTTGGTTCGAGTGTATATTTTTACTGAAATAATCGCCACAACAGCAAGCCCAACAAATACAATCGCAGCAATACCATACAAGATATTTTTTTGAGAAAGCAGTGTGAGATTTTTTCGCTCCTCATCTTTCCTTGCTTCATCTTCAATGGCAAGCTTTATGACACCACCTTCTCTTCCCTCAAGTGCTTGTTCGAGATCTGTTTCGTATGTGCGTACGGGAGCGCGTGGTGTTTCTGGTTGAGGTTTTGTTACAGCTTCGTCTATCGGTGACGGAGCAGTATCTATTGGCGGTACCGGAGTGGTTTCTGGTAATGATTTTTCTGTATTAGTTTGTGGATCTATAGGATTATTTTCCATACAACGTAATTATTTTTTAAAACCAATAAGATATTTGCGTGAATTTTCTGAAAGATCAAGAAAGTCATCTGCTTGTTCTCGAAGTTTGCCAGAAGTAGATTGTCCAAACGCAATGACTTCAACTTGTGTCATTGTTTGCAAGTATTCTACGAGTGGTGTGAAGTCTCCGTCACCAGATACGATGATGATCGTATCGAGACGTGGTGCCATTTTGATTGCATCTACTGCAAGTCCGACATCCCAGTCACCTTTTTTTGCGCCACCAGTAAAGACTTGTAAGTCTTTGGTCTTAGTTTCTATACCGAGCTTGGTCAATGCTTCAAAAAATCCTTTCTCGTCTTGTGCTTCTGATGTGATGACATATGCAATTGCGCGGACAAGTTTGCGCCCTGCGACAGCATCTTTGACGATTGCACCGAAGTTTACCTTTCTTTTATATAAATTTTTTGCACTGTGATAGAGATTCTGTGCATCAATAAAAATACCGACACGCTGTTCTGGGTGTTTGATAATACTCATAAATAATATTGTATAAAAATTGTATTGTAATACTAATCTAAATAATAAAAAGTGTGTACGTAGAGAAAATATCTTCTTGATTGATATAAAAATGTATATACGTACGTTATCAGTATATCACAAAACAACACCGCATTTCTGCGGTGTTGTTTTGTTTGTGATTAGCCAATTTTTACAAGCTTCTTCACTTCTTCTAGTTGTCCTTTGTCTGTGCGTTCGAGGTATTTCATGTGAGCGCGTCGATTTGCAACCATTTTGATGAGTCCTCGTCGTGAGTGATCATCTTTCTTGTGCTTTTTGAGGTGTGCTGCAAGTTCATCGATACGTGTTGATATTACTGCAATTTGCACTTTTGAAGAACCAGTATCTTTTTCATGTACTTGGGCCTTTTTTATAACTGTTTGTTTTTTCTTTGTGGTAAGCATTGTAAATATATATAAAACTGTTTATGTGTATATACTACCATATCTTGATAAAAAATGCAACCCCATACCTATTGATAGGCGGAAATTGCTCAAAAGCGGTATGTTTGCGTATGTCGCACAATATTTCTGTTATACTATATATACTATATGGCAATAACAGAACTTGAACGACTAAAAAGAGAGTTTCTTGAACATGTTGAAATAGAAAAAGGAAATAGTCTTAAAACGGTTGAAAATTATGACCGATATCTTGCTCGGTTTCTTTCTTTTGCAAACATTCAAACACCAAAACAGATTACAGATGATATTGTGCGAGAATTTCGCCTGATACTTAATCGTGCTCCTGGAATGAAAATTCGCGGACAATCTGCAAGTACTCTCAAGAAAAACACCCAAAATTATCACCTTATAGCACTTCGGTCCTTTCTCAAGTATCTTATGAAGCGCGGAGTTACTTCCCTTTCTCCTGATCGGATTGATTTGGCAAAGATCAAAGAACGGAGTCTTGATCTTATTACTACAGATGAGCTCACTCGTCTGATGAAAGCACCAGACAGTACTACTCTAAAAGGTCTTCGAGACAAAGCCTTGTTCGAGCTCTTCTTTTCGACAGGTCTTCGCTTGTCTGAGTTGTGTTCACTCAATCGTGACCTTGATTTATCAAAAGACGAGTTTTCTATTCGAGGTAAAGGTGAAAAAGTTCGAGTGGTTTTTCTTTCTGATGATGCAAAAAATGCAATTCGTGAATATTTAAAATCAAGAAAAGATATGACCGAACCGTTGTTTACTACAGAGTCACACAATAAAACAAAAGACGCACGACTGACTCCCCGTTCTATAGAACGTATTGTGAGTCAGTATGCGATCAAGGCTGGAATCTCAAAGAAAGTGACCCCTCACGTTATCCGTCACTCATTTGCAACAAACTTACTTTCAAATGGTGCAGATATTCGTAGTGTACAAATGATGCTTGGTCATGCAAATATTGCTACAACTCAGATATATACACACGTGACAGACAAACAACTTCTCGAGGTACACAAGAAATTTCATAGTAAAAAATAAAAAAGCCCCTTCTTTTAAAGTAAGGGGATTTGTTTTGTAATCAAAAGATTACCGTAAATGACTTTTAATTCTGTCATTTTCTCCTGACCTCATGTACAGTCCTTGATAAACCAACGCGTGTTTTCCTAAAAACAAACTTCTTTCTGTCACTGCTGTGTAAGCCAACATTGTTATTATTATATTCAGCGTAGATCCACATATAAGGTTGTTTTTATAAAAAAACAAAAACATACCAATGCTTACGCATATTGATGAAATGGTATATACGATATCGGGTACGACATATTTTGTAGTATAGCCAGTGCCATCAGTGTCTCTGGTTGCAATAATTGCCCCTAGAAACATTCCAGTAACAAGAGCAATGGGAAACCAGTAAAATCCAATAGCTGTTTCTGTTTTAAAAAATAACAATATAATAAATAACATTATTAGTCTTGTTTTGTTTTTAAAAAACACAGAATCCAAAATCATATCTCTCATTCTAGAATAAAAGAAATAAACCAAGCGGTTGGCATGTCTAATTGCAATGCGACTAATCATGAGTAAGATTTCTTTTTTGAAAAGCCAGCAAAACATACAAAGTAAAATTAATACATAAAACACAATAGTGTTTACATTTTGAAAAAGAGCAGTTTCCATGAGGTATAATTTAAGATGAATTTCTGTTATCGAGTATAGTACTCCACCACAAAAAAGTAAAGCGTGATATACTTATCTCATATGCATGACGCACAAAAAGCATACTTTGCTCAAGCGTA
>CAZJJM010000041.1:0-4281 GCA_964546355.1 uncultured Candidatus Saccharibacteria bacterium
TCTTCAATAGCTTTTTTCAAAGCTTCTGCTTCGTCTTTCTTTGCACCATCTTTCAATGTTGCTGGAGCGCCATCAACGAGATCTTTTGCTTCTTTAAGACCAAGTCCGAGTGCTTCTTTTACTACTTTCATCACAGCGATTTTTGCTTCACCTGCTGATGCGAGAACAACAGTGAAACTATCTTTTGCTTCTGCTGCATCACCTGCACCAGCTGCTGGTCCAGCTACAGCTACTGCTGCTGCTGAAACGCCGAATTTTTCTTCGAGCACTTTTACGAGTTCGTGCAAATCAAGTACTGACATTGCTTCAATCTTTTCAACAAGGTCTTTGAATTTTGCTGGAACTTCTACTACTTTTTTTTCTTCCATATAATTAAAAAATTAAAATATTACTAAATAATACTTCCCACTGAACCAATTATGCGTTCTTCTTGGCGATCTGATCGAGTGCCACAGCAAAACGTTGAATTGGAGAATTGATAAGGTTAACGAACATTCCGCGAAGTGTTTGAAGACCTGGGATTGTAGCGATAGACATCATCTCTTCTTTTGTTTTATATGCTCCATCGAAAACACCTCCGACAATGATGAATTGATCTTTGTGTGTCTTTTGGAAATCATATGACTCACGTGCTGGTACGAGAAGATCAGTACCATAGGCAATTGCCAATTCTCCTGGAAGCTCTGGCATGTCACCTTGTGGTGCGCGTGCATTCAATGCTTTTTTCAATAGTGTCTTTTTAACAACTTTATACCCTACTTCCTGACCACGGAATTTCTTGCGAAGTTCTGTAGTGTCAGCAACGTTGAGTTTATCAAAAGTCAAAAATACAATTGATTGAGAAGTATTAACAATTGATTCAAGTTCAGCAAGTAATGCTACTTTTTTCTCTTTACTAATTGCCATATCTTGTTTGTAAATATCTGAGTACGCTCGTGTATGCAAAAACGCCCAAAACGGGCGCCGCAAGAAACGATTGAGTCGACCTCGACAGGCTATCCATATGGATAATTATGATATTGCTATCACCCGTGTTCTACGGCGTACGAGCAAACTATAGCAAACAAAAACCGCCTTGTAAAGCGGTTACCGTGTACTAATGGAAGCAGTAGAATTTTCTGTTCCAGTGATTTTTTCAGCAAAAATAAGTCCGAGAATTCCAAGTCCAATAAGAAGTGTGAATCCAAGAAATAATTTTATGAAGTGAGTGTTCATATACTTAATAGTATACCATATAAAAAATCATTCAAATTTTTTTAAAATTTGAATGATTTAAGAGTCACAGTATCAAAAGATCCAATAATGCAAAATGTTAGTTGCGAAAGAACAAACCGTATCCAAAAAAAAACTTCCCGTAATCAAAAACTTTTCCTACTGATATGTTCCAAAAACGATCACCTGACTGAGACAATTCAACAAAACAAAGCTCACTTTTTTTATTTCGTATCAAAAATAAGTTTGAATTTCTATTTCTGAGAAGTAACCTCTCACCATTGATGATGTCGCGTTTGCAAATCTGCATAACATGAGCCAAGTCTACTTCTTCATAAATATCACTTTTTTTCGCATCAACAATAATCTGTTTTTGATTCATATCTTCTTCGGTTTCATACCTCGCAAGTATTTTTGCGGGTGAATTTTTTATTTCACAAGAGAAGTGTTCGAAAAAATCTTCCTGAATATACAAAAACATTCCGCCTTTGCTTTTTTCTTTGAAGAAATCACGAGTGTTAAAGTTTTTCGTGGATTCGAGTGTAATATCGGAAACTACGCGGAGCAGTCTGCCAAACAATACTTGTTCTTTTTTATCTTTTATTTCCATTTTTGAGATTTTAAATTTCTGTAAAAAATAATACTATAAGAAAATACAAAAGTCAATACTAAAATACCCTCAAAATTTTGAGGGTATTTTAGTAAGTTATTTATCGATGCGGGACAAACGTAAACGCGAGTCCTTGTTTGTTACTTCGTCCAGTACGGCCGATACGGTGTACGTATGTGTCGTATGTTGAAGGAATATCGTAGTTGATTACGTGAGAGATATCAGCGATATCGATACCACGAGCAGCGACGTCAGTTGCAATCACAATTTGTGCACGATCAGTTGAAAGTGATTCGATTGCACGAGCACGTTCACGGTTGCGCATGTCGCCATGGAGTCCAAGTGCTTTGAAACCACGATCTTGAAGTTCTTTTGCAAGCTGATCAACACTACGCTTAGTCTCACGGAAAATGAGCACTTTCTTTGCGTTTGGCTGATTAAGCAAATCATGCAAAAGTTCTATCTTTTCTGATACTGCACGGAATCGTACCACATCTTGCTCAACATTTGCTGATGTGTCGCGAGATGGAATAGTGATCGAAATAGGATTATTCAAAAATTCTGTACAGAGACGTTTGATATCTGCAGAGAATGTTGCAGAGAAGAAAAGTCCTTGTCGAACTTTCGGCATTTTGCCGAGAATAAATCGCATATCATCGACGAATCCCATATCAAGCATACGGTCTGCTTCATCGAGTACAATACTTCCGTATGCACTCATGTTGATCTTGCCGCGATTAATAAGGTCTTTCACACGACCTGGTGTACCAATAATAATGTGTACACCCATATCAAGTTCACGAATCTGTTTACCGATAGGAGAACCACCCACACAAGATACACTGTAGAGTTTCATTCCTTGTGTAAAAGATTTGAATTCTACTTCGATTTGTTGTGCGAGTTCACGTGTCGGTGCAAGCACCATGACAGAATGTGATTTGTCATTCACTAATTTATTGATCAGTGGAATGAGAAATGCCGCAGTCTTACCAGTACCAGTACTTGCAATACCGATAACATCCTTCCCTTCTATGACAACAGGGATTGCCTGGTCTTGAATTGGAGATGGTGCAATGTAATTCTTGCGAGCAAGATTTTTTGCAAGTTCTGGATGAATCGCAAAATCAGCAAACGTATGTTTTGGAACATATGCTTCTGTTTCTGTCGCAATGATTGCTTTATTGATAAAAAGATTTACATCAAGTCGATCACTTTTAAATCCTCGTTTTGGATTGAATGGTTTTGCAGATCCACCGCGAAATGATCCACGTGAAGAAGAACCCCCTCGAGAGAAAGATGATCCTCCGCGTGATTGTCCACCTGAACGGAAATGTCCTGCACCAGATGGTGGTGCTATTGAAAATGATGTGCCGGTTCGCGCACGTGTCGGACGAGATGACCCGCCTCGAGAAAAACCTGAAGAGCCACGTTGTGGCATACGTTGTGTGTTCATATATATTGTCGTTACTCTATCAATGTCTTATTCCTCGTAAACGACGCAATGTGAGACACAATAGAAATTATTAAATTGACAAACAAAGCATATCAGAAAATTACTTTTTTGTCAAATTAGGTACTAACTCAAAGTGTGAGCCAATTCTAATATTTTCTCAATAAAAGGTGCCTTGGGTTGTACGTACACAGATGCATCAGTAACCTTTTCCAGTGTCGTCGCCTTAAAATCAGCGTATTCTTTCACAGATCCTGGATGAGCACGAAGATAATCACGAAAAATAATTTGTTTTCTAAAATATGATTGTTTATCTTTTTGAACAAAAGTGAGGTGGTGGGTTTCTGGATTTCCTCTTCCGAAAAACATTCGTCCGGTCAGTGACGGCCATGGGATATGTGTATACCCAAGTGCTTCTATTTGTGGGAGGTATGGTTTTAAATCGTCGATAGAATTGATGAGAATGGCAATATCAATAACAGGTCTTCCTGTAGAACCAGGAATCGAGGTGTTTCCTACGTGTTGCATATCCAAAACAATATCCCCAAGTATGTCTTGAACTACACGGGATTCTGCTTCGTATTGCTTTGGCCACTCTGGTGAATATGGGGTAAACATATCCTCATCATATCATATTCTTTCAGAGATTTGAGATGTAACTGACCTGATGTTTTTGACACTAATCCAAGCAGACATCGCACCGAAACCTGTTTTGTCTATATTAAAAGACTTTACCTTTTTTGGATTTTTGAGAAATATGAGGATACAGTATTTTTTATCTTTGTAGAGAGTAAAGAACTTTTTACGATACTCTTCGATACCAAGCTGTGTACTGTATGTATCGAGAACGTGCTTCACGTTCTTTGGTGTAAGATCTTGAAATTGTATAACATCAGAAACTGTCACATGAAGCGTGATTGGTTCACTGGTATTTTTGAAATAGATAGTATCACCCTTTGCAACCACGTCCCACGGTTTTCTCTTTCCTGTATACCAACGCGACTCAATA
>CAZJJM010000042.1:0-4136 GCA_964546355.1 uncultured Candidatus Saccharibacteria bacterium
TTGCACAATCAACTGCACAGCTCAATGCTATTGCACGTAATGTACAAGGTACAGTAGCATTCGAATATGGATTCTCTGCATCACAACTCGGATATACAACACAACCACAAACAATAAACAACGCAGGTGGTATTAGTTTCTACGATACCGTATACAATCTTGAGCCAAACACGACATACTACTTCCGTGCATTTACTCAAACAAACGGTGCAATCGTTCGTGGAGACATCATTAGTTTCCGAACAAAATCAATCAAAGATCCAAAAGTTGTAGTAATCAACAACGGTACAGGAACTGGTACAGCAGCGACTGCAATTATGGTCAAGATTGAAAATACATACAAGAATGCGTGTGCCAAAGATGTAATTGATTATACAATTACCTACAAGAACACCACAACAAAAACATTGAAAGACGTTGCTCTCGTAGTAACACTTCCCGGAGAACTTGAATTTGCTCGTGCAACAAAAGGTTCTTACAGTAAGCGTGACAATACACTGACTATCACTATCGACTCTCTTGGTTCAAAAGAAACAGATACCATCAATGTACAAGCTCGTGCACTTGAAGTACGACAAGGAATGGTGACGACAGCAACAATGTCATACACACTTCCATCAGGCACTCAAGAACAAGCAATCGCATATGATATCATCGACAAAGGAACCTGTGCAGATAACGGAAACGGACTCGGTGCAGCAGCACTCTTCGGATTCGATTTCTTCCCTTCAACACTTGTTGGATGGTTGATACTTACTGCAGTAATCCTCGGTCTTATTCTCTTTACAAGAAAGTATTTTGTAAAAGAATAATCTTATAGACAATACAAAAACCGCACTGTTGTGCGGTTTTTGTATTGTCTATAATTATTGAATCTCACAAACTCCGCCAACACAAGCGAGTTCTTTCTTTACTTCTGTTTCGTCAACAAGTTCGTATGTAACGATTTTTGAGAAATCAATTTCTGGCATCTTTTTTGCCATCTCAGTATATTGCTTTTCTGTGATTGCTTCATATGGAGCAAGTTGGTACACATGGTTTGATCGTGGCAAGAATGAAAGCCCTCCGACAATTTCCCAATTCTTATAGAGCCAATGTGCCACATCAATCCATTCATCATCCCCAACTGATACGGTCACAGAAGGATTATGTTCAGTGAAATTTTGCTTCACTACTTTCCAATGCTCAAGTTGATCAAGCGCTGAAATATCATCTTTAAAAATTGCACCTTTTGGAGATTTCACCGGAAATTCGAGTACATATGTATTTGCACTTTCCATACTCTGCCCCACTTCTGGGTGATGTGGTACACCTTGATCTTTAAGCATTTTGAAAAGTGCATCTGTTGCAGAAATACGAACACGACGAATGTAGTATTGTGAATGACGAGGGTGCATACCTGATGCACAATCTACCGTCTGTGACACAGTACCTGATGGCTTCACACAGGTAATACAAGTAGATTCATTGACACCAAAACGCTTTGCGTAGAGCTTGTTGATACGAATTGCTTCAGCACGAAGCTTCGCAAGCATTTTTGGATCACGAGCAAGCTTAGAATCCCATTGTCCTGTAATTGATACACCTAGGAGACGCTCACTTTCACAGTTCTCTTTCCATTCTTTTGAAAGGTATCCGAACTTCGTCAATGTTGATTGATATGTACCGAGAATTGCAGCAATACGAATCTTTTTCATAAGTGTTGCTTCTGTATCTTCTGCACGTGCCACTACTTCTGAAAGGTTACAAAACTGTTTTGATTTCAAAATAATCTCTCCACACGGATTGGTACCAGGAAGTCCGATGATAGTTCCTGTATCTGGATCAACATACCCATTCTCTTTCCAGTTATCAATACGACGCTTTGGTAATTGACCAAGTAACTCTCCTCGGTTGAAAATTCCACGCTCACCTGAACCAGATTCCATAAGTGCTACCCATTCCTTCAAAAACTCAGAGACTGATGGCTTACTCTCATACACCGCAGAGTTATTGGAAAGCATGCGTTGACCTTCAGTGTTCCAGAATTGACCCTTTTTTGCATCACGAATCTCTTCATCATCAAGATCAGATAGTGAAATAAGCGCACTACGACGAACACCGCCAGCAACAACACATTCACCGATTTTACAAATAATATCATGTGCATCAATATTGCGAAGGTGTCTTCCTTGTCTTCGAAGAATACGCTCACGAGTAAACGTGAGAAGTTCAATGAGCGGTTGCGGACCAGAACTCTTACCACCCATAATCTTGAGACGAGCACCTGCTGGACGAAGTTGAGAGAAATCAAAAAGAACATCATTGCCCTCAAACCATGTTTTCATACCGTGAACAAATGCGTCTGCCCATCCCTCCTTACTGTCAGGTACAACATACGTCGGAATTTTCTTTCCTGTTTGCATTTTAATCTGTGGAAGTGCTTGAATATTTTTACTCTCAACAGAAAAGCCAACGCCTGTACCACACATTGAAATGTAAATAATTTCTCCAAAATCTTGGAACGATGACGGTGCAATGTATGAACAGTTATATGCACACACATTTGTCTTCTCTGCCGCAAGTCCTGCAAACTGAATCAAACGCATTGAAGGCATAGATTCTTGTGCAAGTACTGCATCACGGATTTCCTTATACTCTGCAGGCTTGAGTTTATCACCAAGATTTTTCTGCATAAATCCAAGATATCGGTCGATTGTTTCAATCCATGTTTCTCGTCGTCCTTCTTCTTCCATCCATTTTGCATAGGTACGATAATACACGAGCTCAGCAAGTGGATTACGGAAGAACTTTTTACTTTCCTGCGCCATTTTCTTGACCTTGTCTGGGATTGGTCCAACTTCTCGACGGAGTTCTGCTCGTTTATTACGATAGAGAATGTATGACTTTGCAGTAGCAACGTAATTTTGACGAATGAGCTCTGCTTCAACAAGATCTTGGATGAGTTCTACTGTTGGGAAAAAATTCTTATCTTTAGAGGATTTTTTGAGAGAGAGAAGTTCTTTGTACACTTTTTTTGCCACAAAATCAGCATCAGCTTCACCGCCTTCAGACGTAACCGTAAATGCCTTCAAAACAGCTTCAATAATCTTTTCAAGTTCAAATGGAATATTTTCAAATGAACGATTGCGAATTTCTTTGATTTGAGCAAGTTCTGCTTTACTGATGATGATTTTTTTTGTCATGTGTGCGTAGTAATTAGTATGTGTAATAAAAAATTCTCTTGCCTATGGAATATAATTGTACATGATAACAGAACAATCGGTAAAGAATTTTAGAAACAATCACACACCAACAAAACAATTTTATTTTATTGTCAAAAAAAATCAGGATAGGAGTTTATAAAATAATTACTTTTTGATTCGTAATTGTACTTGTTCACCAATTTGTATTTTTTCATCTTCAATAAAGGTCTCGGGAACTTCAAGTACATACAATACATCACTTTTTGGTGTATATATTTCTGGGTACGATGATGGTAAAAAATCATCAGTAATATCAATGATTTTTCCAGATTCATCAATCCAAAGTATGTCGATTGCATACCTCATGTCTTTCATCCAAAAACCATGCTTCCCGGGCTGTGGAAAAACAAACAGTAACCCTTCTTTGGGAACCTGATCTGTACCAGAAAGCCCTTGAGTGCGTGTCTCAGGCGTGTCAGCGACAACAACAGACACTTGAGGACGTTCACCTATCTGAACTGTTGAAACAGTGTCACGAGCCACGAGACGTATCTGTAGCACCCAAGTTGCCAGACCTACAACAACCGCAATGCTAAGTATGGCAAGAATCGCATGTTTATTTTTTGAATAGATCATCATATCCTTATGCTTCAGTATACCAGACACAGCAAAAGCCACACAGAGTGTGGCTTTTGCTTTTTAAGACTATAACTTTCTTTTGTTCCGTTCTACCTTTTATGCCTCTATATAGCTAGCACAAAAGGGTTTGTGTTTTCTAACCCTCAACAGGGAGTTGTTTAATATCCTGTCAACCACAGTATCAGTATTACTACTGCATCGACACATAATCATAGAGGGAATTCACATTCCATACGACATGTTTCAAATTGAATTAATCCACGACCAGCTTCCGCTAGCCGTGCCTTGTTACGACTTAGTCCCTGTCACCGA
>CAZJJM010000043.1:0-3706 GCA_964546355.1 uncultured Candidatus Saccharibacteria bacterium
ACGATTTTATTTCAAAAGAACAGCGTCAATTCAAATTTAAACTTGGTCAATATATCGCATCATCACTTTCAGGATTTATTGCAGGAGTTATTGCTGCAAGTCTCATTTGGATCACTGCGCTTCGCATGTTTGGATACTAAATCAGGCATAAGAAAAGCCGTTACGAATGTAACGGCTTTTTTGTATGTCTATAACATGCGAACTATAATGGTGCAAAAAATATTGCCGGAGTATTACTACCCAATTGAGCAAGATTCAAACTTCCATCTTCTTCTTTGTATAAGGTATACCCACCATTCCACTGAGTTAAATCCAAATATCTTTGGACCGAACTACTCAGTGGATCAAATGTAATATCTAATCTCAACCCTGAATTGAAATTGACACTATATAAAGGTAAATCCCTTGTATTTTTACCTGTATATCTTAAAGAAAAAGATACGCTTTGATCTTGTGTGACGTACAAATTACCATTATGATCAACGGCAAACGGAACCAAACAACGATACCGTAAAATCCCGGTACTATTACCATCCCATGACATTTCAATTCTAAAATTTCCAGAAGAATACTCATCAGCCGGTATAGACAACCTATCTTCAACAGTGATTCGCTTAACCTTATAAGGAAAACGAAGTACATCTGATGTATGTATAGGTTTCATTGCGTACACACCAGCAGTGGTATCTTCTTTCATCTTAAAAACAAAATCGTCATGTAAATAAAAATTCTTAACAGGCATCCATGTATTTACAAACATACGGTAATACCACGAAGTATCAATCAATGGAGGATTTACCGTTACTGTGTTCACAGGACGATTGTTGTTATTGTTATTATTAGGACCTGCGGAATTATTGTAATTCGGTGACCCATAATCTCCTTTTTCACAAGAAGACATACTGGCGCATATCAGCGCTAAAAAAACTATTTTTCTCATTTTTTGTGTTTTGAGGGTTTGTATTAATGAACTTTTACTGGTATTATTATATCAGATTAAATATATAAAGTCAATATATGAAAAGACTTGCTTTATAGCCGATATTCCCTCTTTTTGATACAATTTACAGATATGAAAATACATCGATTTTATACCAAAGAACCACTCAGTGGAGACATCTTCACTTCTGTAGACAAAGAAACCATACATCAAATACGAACAGTATTTCGGATGAAAAATGGCAGTCATATTATTGTCTTCAACGGAACTGGAACAGATTATGAAATAGAGATTACTGACATAACCACAAAAAGTATTTCTGGCACTATTGTAAAAAAGATCCCTACGCAGGCACCATCACACAAAAGAGCACTTGCGCTTGCAGTACTCAAAAAAGATAATTTCGAACTCGTCTGCCAAAAAGCAACAGAACTCGGTATCACCGACATCTACCCTATCATCACTGATCGTACTATCAAACAACAACTCAATGCTGATCGATTACAAAAGATTATTATTGAAGCAGTGGAACAATCTGGTCGAGGAGATATCCCGACATTGCACAGTACACAGACACTCGTGGAAATATACCAACACACAAAAGATTCATATACATCCTATGTTGCCGATATTGGAGCACCACTTCCTTTGCGAAGCCACCATGAAGATACACTTGTATACATAGGACCAGAAGGTGGATGGAGCGATGAAGAAAAACTGTTTTTCAAAGAAAAGGATATTGTCGCAATCAGTCTCGGGCAATTCGTCTTACGAGGAGAGACCGCAGCAATTGCCACAGCAACACTTCTCGGGCAATAAAAAACGCGTAGAAATATTCTACGCGTTTACTCCTTTTGATAGAAAAACTATCAACCAGATGTCTTTTTAACTTTGCGTATAAGTTTATAACGATTTTGCACGTCATAATTATACACAACAAACGATTTACCTTTTCTCACTGCAAGAATAGTTTTAAGAAAATCAAAATTTCTTTTGTTTGAAGCAACTAATTCACTCAATTGAATAGTTAGTCGTTCAACATTTTTTCTTCTGGCACGCTTTTTAATTCCAGGATGTTTTTGCTGATAATATCTAATACTATCTTTTACAAACTTCTCAGACTCTCGAAACATGTTTCCAAATTCCATTTGAATTTGCATGATTCTCGCATCATCCAAAACAGGACCTTCAATTACAAGAAAAGTTGAATCAGTGTCAAAAGTTTTGGCTTTACCTGCCAGAGTACCATCATAGGTTAAACCTAAGACTTGCTCACCGGTTGAAGTAACAGCATACAACTCAACAAGTTGAACTACTTTTTTCTTACTTCCTTCTTCGGTGACTTCTACGGTAAAAATTTCGGCTTTATCGGCTGCATTCATTTTCATGGTTGCTTTTTTCCCCTCTTGAGCAAAACAAGTGTTTGAAAACAAGCTAGCGAATACCAAAAAGGTAGCACTTGCTGATAAAATTCTATTTTTCATTTTATTTGGTTTTTAAATTGGTTAGTTGTGTGAATTATTCCAAAAATCTCTTAGAGACGATCAGAATACTTCACACAACACTACCTGTACATCTAGTGGTATTATATCAGATTTAAATATAAAAGTCAAGTACCAATGTTGGAGTACTTCATATAAAGAAAATCAGTAGAAAAACCTTATTTTACAACATTTTTTAGAAATGACCGTCTATGAAGTGGCGTTACTCCTTGTATGGCAATTGCGTCATAGTGCTTTTTTGTACCATAGCCGACATTGGTTTCGAACCCATATTCTGGATATTTTTTTGCCATTTTTTGCATATATCGATCGCGAGTAACCTTAGCAACAATAGATGCGAGTGATATCACCTGCTCTTTCTCATCACCTTTGATAATCGTCTTTTGCTTTTTATATTCAACTGGTGCTTTAAGTCCACCATCAAGAAGAATCATATTCTGTGTTTTGGGTGATAGAGCATGTAATGAAAAATTAAGAGCTTTTTGAATTGCAGGGACAATTCCAATTTTGTCTATCACTACTGCGGACACAGACGAAACCTTGAAATCAGCAAACCCCTCTTTCTGCCATGTTTTGATTTGAGCAAACCAAAGTTCTCGTTGTTGTGCAGAAAGTTTTTTGGAATCTTTGAGCCTTGGAAGTGTTTTTGGAAATGAAACTTTTTTATAAAAAGTAAACGCACAAACAGTGACAGGTCCTGCGATTGGACCCCTTCCTACCTCATCAATACCGATCGGAAATTTCATAGATAAAATATACCATAAAAAAACCAGATCAATTGAGCTGGTTTGATTCTCTTGTGATATTTCAAATTGCATTTCGTGTTTGCTTTTCTTCCTTTTCCAAAAAATAACCTTGTAAGAAATGTTTTGCCAATCTATTTTCATAAAAAGACACAAGACTTTCGACCGACACTTCGCTCTATCAAATGAGTAACGGAGTCAAAAAATACAGGTTCGAAATATTCAGTAAATTCTTGCAATGATTTCATGTATATGTGAGTATACTATATCAATCCAACATCCCAAAAATATATTCTTGCTAATAATACTTTTTTGTCAAGTTACTTTCAGAGATGCTATACTTGCCTACATGGAAAAGCAGTTTGTGCACTTGCACACCCATTCTCACTACTCACTCCTTGATGGATTGTCTAAAATCCCTGATCTAGTCAAACATGCAAAAAAACATGGCATGAAAGCTCTTGCTCTGACTGATCATGGTTCAATGTATGGTGCGATTGAGTTCTATCAAGAATGCAAAA
>CAZJJM010000044.1:0-2870 GCA_964546355.1 uncultured Candidatus Saccharibacteria bacterium
GTGCACCCTGAGGGACTTGAACCCCCGACCTTTCCGGTGTAAACGGATTGCTCTACCAACTGAGCTAAGAGTGCATTATGTAATTTGTGCTCCCGACAGGAATCGAACCTATATCAAGAGCTTAGAAGTCTCCTGTTCTATCCATTGAACTACGGGAGCATAAGACAGGAATGGAGTAAAATGTGAGCAAGGCTCACAAAAAGACTATACCAATACTACTCAATATAGTCAATCAACTTATATGAGGAATGCGTTTTGTGCCAATCCAATCACTACTGCATAGGTCAATGAATCCCGATAGGACATCGCAGGAACAGTATCATCACTACGAACAGTTGTCCCTGCCCAGGTATCAGCACGCATAACTGGAACACGAATTTTCAATCCCAAATAATCAGCAAAACCATTTACTAGTGCACCTTCACCGAGAAGTACAATAGCATCTACTTTTTCTCCTGAATATTCAAGCATCCATTCCATATGCAATTTTTCAATCTCTGCAACAATCACAGACACTGCGGTAAGTAAGACTTCTGACACTCGTTCATTTTCTGGGGTATCTATGATCCCCTGTTCTCGCACAATCGTTTGTGCATTAGATACAGACAGTCCAAACATTTTTTCAACAATCATTTCAAGACCACGTACGCCAAAATACAGAGAAGTACTTGTAAGAATTTCTCCATCTTGCACAAGCATCATTCCTGTTTTATACATACCCATATCTACGACAAGAGATCTTCCTGGAAATCCTGTACCTCCAAGCGCAACCACGAGCGCTTCTGGTTCACTGATCGTAGGCGTCACAGCAAATCCCGCTTGAGTCAGCATATCTGTTATCTCACGATTCTGTATTGGTATATATATCTCTTTGAGCGAATGAGTTTTTTTAAACGTTTTAAGTATTGGCAACAACACCTCTTGCTTTGTCACTTTCCCGTTTTCAATTACACCTTCTGGAATTACTGTTTCTCCAAATGCACTCAGTGTTGTTTTGTCACCATCCATACGAAGTGTCACGAAACGGATCATGTGATCTGAAAGCATGAGCCCTGTGCGGTTTTTTGCAAATAAGAACATATTATCGAATGATTGTTCCTGACGGAACCTTTTTTAGTGGTTCAAGTGTAGTAAAATCTTCTCCTTCTCCGACTGCGTATAGAATCATGCCATTGGATTCAAGTCCACGAATAGTGCGTGGTGCGAGGTTCACCACTACAGGCACCTGCTTGCCGACAAGGACACTTGGGTCTGGATAATGCATTCGTACACCAGAGAGAATTTGTCTTGTTTCAGTACCAAGATCAACCATAAAACGAATAAGCTTGTCTGCATCAGGAACGGCTTCAGCAGAAATAATTGTACCGATTTTTAATTCAATTTTTGCGAGATCATCTATCGTTATCATGTTTAGATTGTATCATATTCTTGCGATCAAGATACCGCTGGAGAATGAGCGCAGCAGCAGAAGCATCATTTTTCTTGAGAGTAGATTGTTTATCGAGTCGTGCAGTCGGCTTTTTGTAATCAGTAAACCGACTTGCTTCCATTGATGTAAAGGCTTCGTTTTGAAAATACACAGGAATATTCAATGTATCAGTTAGTGTATGAACAAATTCATGAACACTCTTATAAAGCGCATTTTCTTTTCCTGGTTCACCTATTACAATTCCTCCAATTTGCTCAGAAAGTACCAACTGCCCTATCTGAAACACGAGGTCACTTTTTGCATCAAGAGTACTGTGTGGAAATGCCATAACACCACCATCGTCAGACGTTGCGAGTCCAACATGCTTTGTTCCGAAATCAATTCCGAGAAATTTCATATATATAGACTATCACAGAATTGCCGAAAAAGCAGGAATATGATACATTCGATACATGGGAATGCTTCCAATAAACAATATGTATTGGGTTATCGTTGTAGTCCTTCTGTGGATTCTTCCATGGAAAGGATATGCGCTTTGGAAAGCAGCCCGTAAAGGAGAAACAAAATGGTTTGTAGCATTACTTGTCATCAACACATTTGCAATCCTTGATATTCTCTACATCTTTATCTTTTCAAAAGATAAGAAGAAGGAAATACCAGAAGCAGTAGTTGTTTCTGAATAATTATATACAACCAGTTTTAGATCATTCTAAAACGAAACACTGGAGGTGTGGCTGAGTGGTTGAAGGCACCTGTCTTGAAAACAGGAGACTGTTTACGCGGTCCGTGAGTTCGAATCTCACCGCCTCCGCAACGAAGATAATTAGTTTTGATGACCCATTTAGTTATGTACTAAGGGCGACCCACAAAGCTTCATGCTGTAGAAAAAGAGCGACAATTGTCGCTCTTTTTCTTTTCCGTTTAATTTAATGCATTTTCATATCTTCTGACATCTTTTTATCACTTTCAATCTTTTTAAATATCTCTGGGTTTTCATCTCCCGTCACTTCAAGTACTGCCCATGCACCTTTGTTCATCCTTGCAAGTGCGTGATCCACAAGTAAATATTTACCTGGAACATCAACAGTGAATTCTACAATACTCGCTCCACCAGGAAGTACAGCGGTTGCTTGTGTATTGTGTTCCATCGCACCACCTATACTTGCATTTGGATACACGGTATCAAAAATCTCACCAATTACATGGAAAGATGAAATAAGATTCACGCCACCATTGCCAACATACATGCGAATTTTATCACCAACTTTTGCCTGCATCCGTGGGGTTGTTTCTATCCGACCATTGAAAGTCACATAGTTTGGATGACCGTCAAGAAGCGCATCAGAATCAAATGCCACCAATCCCTTTTTACCAAGTTGCCCCATAGTGTAGAGTTCGCCTTGCATGACATAAAACTCTTTATCAACTTCTGCAAATCCTT
>CAZJJM010000045.1:0-2456 GCA_964546355.1 uncultured Candidatus Saccharibacteria bacterium
TGATATACTTATCTCATATGCATGACGCACAAAAAGCATACTTTGCTCAAGCGTACAAAACAGGGACAGACTTGTGGAGTACACAAAACTTTTTCGAACATATTACACCGCTTTTAAAAGAACTTGCTCCGCAAGCATTCATTCTCGATGCAGGAATTGGTCGCGGGAAAATGGTTCCACTTTTGGTTGATCGAGGTTTCCGTGTCATTGGAATTGATGTCATAGAAGATATCGTCTCAAAGGTAAATGAAGAAATAAAAAATCGCCACATAGAAAAAAGTGCTCGTGCGGTGACTGCGAGTGTGCTTGATATCCCCTTTGCAAACGAGAGTTTTGATGCAGTGATTGATATTGGACTCGCTCAGCATTTATTGCAGCAAGATTTTGCTACCTACGCGCAAGAAGTTTCTCGTGTATTGAAACCTGGTGGATATATTCTCTCTATTCAATTTGCAAAAGAAACACAAAAGTATCTGACATGGTATCCGAAATCTTCTGACATGAATACATTTGAACGCGATGGTGTGTCGTACACATTTTTCACCAAAGAAGAACATCACGGCCTGTATCCAGACACATCAATCATTTCTGAGACATTGGTGCCGATTGATAGTCTTCAAGATGAGCTTGTGAGAGTTATGATTCTTCAGAAATAAAAAAATCCTTTCATTCCAATGAAAGGATTTTTACTATTTTTTTAATTTAATATTTCTTCTCCTACTTCTTCCAATTCTTTTTGTGTTATTTCAGGTCTAACACCAATAGTGATGTGACCAATTGAAATATATTCAGAGTGATGTGGATTTGTAAAATATCCAAAAATTTCTTGGACGAACCCGGTTCGGCCGTTCCTCCTTCTATGTTCATCGGCTATGTCATATGTTGCGAATATTTTTTCCATACCTTCATCAGATCTTAAAAATATTGTTCCCGAGTTTTTCTCATACTTCAGCGTCTCATAGTTTCCATGACTACTATGCGGTTTTTTTCGATACAAACTGGACGCAATACCTGTGAAAATGATTAAAGGTTTTAATTGACCTTTCTTTTTTTTGTTATAATTTTCTCTTTCGGTGTTTATGAAAGATAAAAGAATGTCCCTGTCTTGGGAAGTAATTTCTCCGCGGGAGAAAATAGAAGAATCATTATTAGTTTTCATAGGAACAGTGTTTAGGTTAATATTTAGTCTGGGTATAGATTCTCATAAAACGATTATTTTGTCAAAATCACACACTTGAATCGTATTCTGGTATACTTCCTGCATATGAGAATGATTTCTTGGAACATCAACGGGCTTCGGGCGCACTACAAAAAGGGTGCATGGGATTTTTTCTTAAAAGAACAACCAGATTTTTTTTGTTTACAAGAAATAAAATGTGAAGCACAAGAATTGCCAGACGAAGTGCGTACGCCTTCTGGATATTTTTCATATTTCAATTCTTCAAAAGGACGTAAGGGGTATAGTGGTGTAGCTATTTATTCGAAACATGAACCATCAAAAGTCGTGTATGGTTTTGATATAACCCACCTTGATCAAGAAGGTCGCATGATTGAATTACATTTCGATGATATATATGGAGGACTGGTGTTGATAAACCTGTATTTCCCTAATGGTGGCGGTGGTGCCGAACGACTCGCGTATAAACTGGCATTTTATGATGTATTTCTTGCGCACATTGATACGCTACGCAAGCTCGGTAAGAAAATAGTGTTCTGTGGTGATGTGAATACTGCACATACTGAGATCGACCTCGCTCGTCCAAAAGAAAATGAGAAGAACACTGGGTTTCTTCCAGAAGAACGTGCATGGCTCGATGAAGTAGTGGATCATGGATATGTTGATACCTTTAGACATCTACATCCGAGAAAAATAGACGCATATACCTATTGGGATCAAAAGACTCGTGCGCGCGAGAGGAATGTCGGTTGGCGAATAGATTATTTTTTTGTTTCTTCTGATCTTGTGTCAAAAGTTTCTTCCGCATTGATTCATCAAGAAGTACTTGGTTCTGATCATTGCCCGATTGAAATTGTTTTGTAATGGAACGTATCATATTTTGACAATATACCTAAAAAGTGTTATTCTAGGTATAGATATAGTACTTACTTAAAATCGTTTCGTATGCTTTTCAAAAAGAACCAAAAAGTTTTAATTTTTAGAATAAATTCCAAGAATATATGTTCTGAAGAAGTTACTCTTCTAACTACGCAGTTGATAGAAAAAGTGTATCTTGAACACAGCGCCTCTCATAGGGTAAATCATCAGATATTTCAGGAATTGTTTCCTGAAACTTGTGTGTTTACATACAATAAACATATCCAAGAATTTTTAGGTGAAGACATCCACTGTGTCATTTTTAAAGGAGATTCTAGTGTGGTAATGGAACAAATGAAAAATTTCAAAGAACCTTTTTTCATCAAAGATCACCTGCCGGCATTTCTTTCGTAAAAGCAAA
>CAZJJM010000046.1:0-2023 GCA_964546355.1 uncultured Candidatus Saccharibacteria bacterium
ATATATTGACCAAGTTTAAATTTGAATTGACGCTGTTCTTTTGAAATAAAATCGTTCATGATGAAAGTATTATTATGAATATGCACTTAGTATATCATGTAGATGAAGACAGGGGTGTGGATAATAGTGTATACTATTTTTATCTATGGATTACACAGTAAAGAAATCACGAACAGGGCTTGGGCTTTTTGCATCTCGTCCGTACAAGAAAGGCGAGTTTGTCATTGAGTATGTGGGCGATATTATTGATCAAGAAGAAGCGAATCGTCGAGGAGGACAATATTTATTTGAAGTGAATAGAAAGATTACGATTGACGGAAGTCTTCGGTCAAATGTTGCTCGCTATATCAATCACGCATGTAAGGGAGAAAATTGCGAAGTGCGTATTAAAAAAGGACGAGTGTTTATTCACACAATCAAACCTGTTCTTTCTGGAGAAGAATTCAGTTATGATTATGGAAAGGAATTTTGGAATGAGTATATCAAACCAAAAGGCTGCAAATGTCTTTCGTGTGAAAAGAAAGCTTTAAAAAAAATCATCAGTACCAGTGAAAAAATCTTCTAAAAAATAATCTGTATGAAAAAGACTGAATTATCAGAGGATATAGAAACCAAAACCACGCTCATAGAAAAAATCCGTGGTTCTTGGAAGATTCTTGGTCCGGGACTGACGACTGGTGCTGCCGATGATGATCCTTCTGGTATCGCAACATATTCACAAGCAGGGGCACAACATGGCTTTCGTTTTTTGTGGATGTCAGTGTTTAGTTTTCCGCTTATGTCTGTGGTACAAGAAATGTGTGCTCGTATTGCACTTGTGACTGGTCGGGGATTGGCTGCAAATATTCGCCTTCATTTTCCTCGCAAAATGCTCTATGGTTCTACAGGGTTACTCTTTTTTGCAAATGCACTCAATATCGGAGCAGACCTCGGCATGATGGCCGCTGCAGCAAAGCTTCTCATTCCACAAATGCCATTTGCGTTCGGTGTGATCTTTTTTGCGGTACTTTCACTCGTGTTACAAATTTTTATTCCATACAATAAGTATGCAAAAATTTTAAAATATTTTGCATTCGTACTACTCGCATATATTGTCTCTGCACTTCTCGTAGATTTACCTTTACTGGAAATGCTTCGTGGTACGCTTATTCCTACAATTCATTTTGATAAAGATACATTACTTTTGATCACAGCAATTCTTGGAACAACTATTTCTCCATATCTCTTTTTTTGGCAAACATCTCAGGAAGTAGAAGAAAAGATTAAGGATGGGAAAACCCGTGCTGTAGATCGTCTGGGTACAACAAGTCATGAAGTAAAAAATATGCGAATTGATGTATGGTTTGGAATGTTCTTTTCAAACGTTGTTATGTTTTTCATTATCGCGGCATGTGCTGCTACATTGCACAAAAATGGTATCACGACCATCACAAATGCTGCTGATGCTGCGCAAGCACTACTACCTATTGCAGGGCCGTATGCATCATTGCTATTTACTGTTGGAATCATTGGTACAGGATTACTTGCAATTCCTGTACTTGCTGGTTCAACTGCGTATGCAATGGCAGAGAGTTTCCATTGGAAAGAAGGGTTGTTCTACACACTACGCCAGGCTCGATCATTTTATGGAATAATTATTATTTCAGTTGTTGTAGGATTACTTATTAATTTCTTCCACCTTGATCCAATTCGTGTGCTTATCTTTTCGGCGGTGTGTAATGGAATTATTGCGCCATTTATCATTTTCTTTATTGTGAAAATTTCTTCGAATAAGAAAATAATGGGTAAATGGGTAAATTCATCACTTCGAACATTTTTTGGGTGGACAGTTTTTGTTTTAATGGCATTTGCTGCTGTTGGGGCATTGTATAGCCTGATCTAGTTTTTGATTGCTTTCTTTGGGTCACTTTGATATAGTAATAACGCAAATGGTATACTCATTTGTATATTCCGGAGTAGCTCAGCGGTAGAGCAAACGACTGTTAATCGTAAGGTCACAGGTTCGATCCCTGTCTCCGGAGCC
>CAZJJM010000047.1:0-2003 GCA_964546355.1 uncultured Candidatus Saccharibacteria bacterium
TGCTTCCGCTTCTTCCGTAACATGTTCAGGAAATACATTTGTAAATCCTTTTTCAAGTGCAATTGCGCGCATTTCTGCATCATTGTCATTTGGTATTCCGAGTACTTCCAACACTTCTCCGATAGGTGATTTTTTTGCATCAGTCCAATCAGTAATTCTAGCGAATACTTTTTGACCAGTACATGCACCGCCAAGTTTTTCTGTAGGAATTAAGATGTCTGTATACATGCGATGATCGCTTGGTACAAGAAAACAAACACCATTATCTGATTCAAGTGTACCTGCAAATCCTATTTTTGCACGAGTAATGATCTCGATAATTTTACCTGTTTGATTTTTATCTTCTATTTTTGGGTAAAGTTCTACACTTACTGTGTCACCATGTAATCCTGTATTGAGAAATGGTGTATCAATCTCAATAGAATCTTTTTTGTCTTTTGCGTCGAGTAATCGGACATATCCGATACCTTTATTAGTAAGAGAAAGAATTCCCTGGACAATATTCCCGTGTGTTGTTTCTGTCATATGGATTGAGTATAGCATTGTTGAGTAAAAATTATAAATCAAATTATTGACTAGATACCAATAATAGTGTACTTTGACATCAGAATAAATTTAAAAAAGAAAAAATGAAAGTAAGATACAAAGAGCTTAAAGATAAGCTTGAACAAGCAAAATCGCTTGATCATAATGACCCATTCAAAGATTGGAGAAAAGAATTTTTATTTCCAATCAAAACCAAGGCTGATTTTAGAGGTAACTCTTTAGGTCCGATGCCCGGTTTTGAAGTAGATAGAAATTTTGAGGAATTTACTAAAACTTGGAGGAAGTATGGACATGATGGGCATTTCCATCAAGATGAAAATACTATGCCATGGTGGAGATATCACGAGATGTTTGAAAAAAACATTGCTGTGCTTTTAGGATCAGACGTTTCTGTTCCTGAAGCAGTAGTTGGAAACACACTGAGTGTCAATAATTATATTTTGCTTTTAAAATTTTTAAGATTAGCAAGAGACAAATCGGGTAGTAACAAGATTGTAAGTCTATCTACATTTTTTAATTCAGATCAGAATTCAATAAAAGATGCGCTTAACATTATCTATGGTGATGAAGGAGAAACATATAATATTGTCATAAAGCCTGATCAGAAGTACTTGTACTCTACAGAATATTTAGAAGCAGAGATTGCAAAAGTAGAAAAACTTGCGATTATATTTATTCCAGCAATATGTCATCAAACAGGTCAACGGTTTGATATGGATCGATTGGCGATAGCTGCTCATGAAAAAGGTGCATACATTGGTATTGATCTTGCTCATGCTGTCGGAAATATTCCATTAGAACTTTCAAAATGGAATATTGATTTTGCCACATTTTGTTCGTACAAATATCTCAATGGTGGTCCAGGTGGTGTAGGTGGTTTATATGTAAACAAAAAACATATTGATTCATTCAAACATTCACCAGGTTGGTGGGGTTCAAGTCCAGAAACACGGTTTGGTGATCCATCACAATGTTTACCTTCAAAAGGATCAAGAAGATTTTTGGCTTCCAATGATCAAATTGCTAACATGCAGGGATTATTAACGTATTTTGAAAAAATAGATAAAAGATTTGGAAACAATCTTACCCCATTATTTCGAAAGCATAAAGATTTATCTCAATATGCATACGATCTTCTTTCTCCTAATCCATACATTGAAATTATTACTCCTGAAAATTTCAATGAAAGAGGTGCTCAAATCTCTTTTAAGTTACCAGATGTTTATAAAGCAGAATCTACGGTAAAGTATTTTAGTGAGGAATGGAAATGTTTTATTGAGTCTCGTGGTGAGATTCTTCGTGCTGCATTTACCGCATATAATACATATTCTGAAGTAGCATATTTTGCAAAAACCTTGCACCGATATACCAACTTTTATGTAGGGTAATATCTCATATATGTACTCAAACCCGCCTTATTGGAGGCGGGTTTTCTTATTCCTTGACCAAAAAGTGCT
>CAZJJM010000048.1:0-1730 GCA_964546355.1 uncultured Candidatus Saccharibacteria bacterium
GGAATGCGTATGGAAAGTACAGTTAAAGAGCTGATGGCATATCCGGATCAAGCACATGATTTGCTTGTTAGACAAGACGATAAATGGACAAAACCACGCGCATAATTTTGTAGTGTGACACATGACGATTTATTTGATTTGAATTCACAGAATTATTCTATAATGAGGTGCTTTTGCATGATATACTATGAGAGTATTTTGCACCTCATTGATGATAAAAAAAGCCTTGCGTTATATAGATATAATAAAGAGTATGGTAAACAAAAAAAGTTTGCCGTCTTCGCGTTCTTTTTTTCCTAAACAATCTAATGTTCTTAATCTAAAAAAGAAATCGCCCATTATTGAAATCCATATTCCCGTATTGAAAGATTTTTATTTTGAGCACAAGAATACAATTCTCAAATTTGCTTCGTTTGTTGTTTGTATTAGTATCTTGACATCATTCTTTCGAGTCAATGCATCAACGGCAGTATTCTATCCGGAGAATTGTTTGGGTGGATGGCAACACACAAAAAATGCTCAGGGCAAGCCGAGTCTTGAAGAAGATGCACCTGCAGAAAAATTTACAATTCAAAACTCTGCAGTTCTTGGAAACTCGTCTGCTCAAATATTTTGTGGAGCCTTTGTTGGAGAAATTCCAGAGGATGCAATGCCGAAGAAATTTTTGCTTTCGTTACGTTGGTCTGTGGATGATGGATCTGTAGTTCACCAGAATGAAACAGATATTGGGTCACCATTTGGTAGCGCAGAAAAAGTTCCTTCGTCTATTCCGGAATCAAACACAGAAAATACTGCATCCGAAAATACTACAGTTCCTACCACTGATACTGTTCCACCAGAGGATGCAAATGTAATCACTATTACGCCTTCGGAATCTCAAGATGTATCATCGACATCTGAGCCCACACCTACAACTGACGGAGATCAGTCATTCCTCGATTATTTTTCACCGACAAAAGTACATGCTGAAGATACACAATCTGACTCTGCTTCTATTCAAACGGAACAACCAGCAGTATTAGAAAATACCACAAGCACACCTTTGCAAGAAACAAACACTGTTTCGAATGATACGCCTGCCGATTCTAATTCGACTGCAGAAGCGGAGTCACAACCGGAAGAAGTTCAAACCGAGTCTGCTTCCGAAGCAGTGTCTACTCCTGAGGATGACGGTGCGTTTGCCAAAGTGTCCTACACTCTTGATGGTGTCGCATGGAATACTTTGGGTAAAGTAAGTGTCGCCAACTGGAAACAGTCCACGTTTGATATTCCACTTGGTACATGGACTGATATCTCGAAACTCCAGGTTTCGATTGATACAATTGTAAGTTATGACAAACAGCCGGTGGTGTATCTCGATGCAATGGAGATATCTGTTGAATACGAAGAGGGAAAAATATTTCAAAAGCCAACAGTTACTATAAAAAACGGTGATGCTCAAGTGCTCGAAGGTGACACGGATTTTTCATCGGGTGAGGCACCGATGTTTGCTGTTGTTGACCCGAATCTTTCTCGAAGAGAACTCGCTGATTTAGTAAAAGATAAAAAAGCAGAAGTTGTTCAAGATTCAGACAAAGTTCTTTCTCCAGAACCTGAAAAGCAAGAAATTGTTCAAACAGAAACTTCAACTTCTAATACGCTTCTTGATGGTATTAAAAATGTATTTTCTAGAGATGTTGAAAACGATACACCAAAAGAAAATAATACAGATACACAAACATCACAACCAG